>DASYBH010000444.1:0-3759 GCA_036500885.1 Candidatus Dormiibacterota bacterium | reverse complement strand
GGGTGATCGTGCTGATCCTCCGGCTCACGGGCCACCGCCCTCCCCGCCGGAGCTCGTTCAGCATCGTGCTGGACGAGTTCGAGGCGCATCTGCGCCGAGACGACCGCGACAAGGATTGAACCGGCGGGGCCGGCCGATCGGCCGGCCCCGCCGTCCCGCCCCACGGAGCCCCGGTCAAGACTCACGCGGGGTCGGGAATCGGCGCCATGTCCGGAGGCGGGTTGCCCAGGATCACGGCGGATGCGATCCAGTGGTGCGACCACTGGACACGGAACCAGCGGTCGTCGCCCTCTCCGCTGAGCGCGTCCGGGATCGGCGGGCCGGACAGGCGGCCGAGCGGTTCCGGGAGGGCCTGCGGATCCTCAGGTCGCTGGGCGCGCGGTACAACGTGGCCGAGTGCCTCGAGGGATTCGCGTGGCTCGCGGCCCAGGCCGGTCACCCGGAGCGGGCGCTGCGGCTGGCTGCCGCGGCGGCCTCCAGCCGGGGCGCGGTCGGGACCCCGCGTCCGCCCTCGTCGAGCCCGCTGGTCGAGGACTGGATCGCCGGGGCGCGAGCCGCCCTGCCCAACGCCCCGGAGGTATGGGAGGCGGGGCTGCGCCTGTCCGAGGAGGCGGCGATCGCCATGGCGCTGGACGAGCCCGACCAGGTCTGACGAACGCGCTCGCCGGCTCTCCGATGCGCGTGCCCCGAAGACCGCTCAGCCCGCCGGGCGCAGAACCCCGTCCTCCATCACGAGGACCCTGTCCGCCTGGGCGGCCTCCGCCTCGTCGTGCGTGCTGAACAGCACCGCCACCTCGGTGCGGGCCGCGTCCCGCAGGAGCGAAAGGATCTCCGCCGCCGTGCCCGAGTCCAGCTGGGCCGTCGGCTCGTCCGCGATCACCAGCGACGGCGCTTTGACCAGCGCCCTGGCCAGAGCGACCCGCTGGCGCTCGCCGCGGGACAGCTCGTCGGCGCGGCGCCCCGCGCGCTCCTCCAGGCCCACGGCCTCGAGCGCCAGCATGGCCATGTTGTTGGCGTCGGCCTCCCGCTCGCCGGCGATGCGCATCGTGATTGCCACGTTCTCCACCGCGGTGAGGATGGGCACCAGCAGGGGCGCCTGGAACACCCAGCCCACCTCCCGCTGCAGGAGCATGCGCCGGTCGGCGTCCCCGAGCCTGGCGAGGTCCCGGCCGTTGACCCGGACCTGGCCCTCGTCCGGTCGATCGAGCCCGCCGCACACCGCCAGCAGCGTCGACTTGCCGGAGCCCGACCGGCCCAGCACCGCCACCAGCTCGTGCGGCGCCACCCGCAGGCTGGCCCGCCGCAGGCCGCCCATGCGCCGGGCGCCGGTCTGGAACGAGCGCGCCACGCCCTCGGCCACGAGGACGAGCTGCCCCCGCCCGTTCACCGGCTGTGGCCGCGGGCGAGGCCGGGCTCGGGCGTCGCCGCTGCCGCGACGCCGTCGCGGATCATCAGCGCCGTGTCCACGTAGCGCGCCACGCGCGGGTCGTGCGTGACGAGGATCGCCGCCGTGCCCAGCCGGTCGAGCAGCGAGGTGAGGTCTCCGAGCAGCTCGCACGCTACGTCCCAGTCGAGGCGCGCCGTCAGCTCGTCGGCGAGCAGGAGCAGCGGCCGGTTGGCGAGCGCCACCGCCACCGCGAGCCGCTGCATCTCCAGCGGCGACAGCAGCGCCGGGCGGTCGTGGAGCCGCTCGCGCAGGCCCATCGCATCCAGCAGGCCGAGCGCCACGGCCACCTGCTCCGGACCGGAGCCGCGGCCGGCGAGGACCGGCACCATGACGTTCTCCACCGCGGTGAGGCCCGGCAGCAGGCCGTCCTCCGGCTGCTGCCAGACGTACCCGGCGACGTTGCGCCGGTACGCCTCGCGGTCGCGCCGGCCCGCCGCCGCCAGGTCCCGCCCGGCGATCACCACCCGGCCGCCGGTCGGGGTCTCCAGGCCGGCGAGGATGTTGAGCAGGGTCGTCTTCCCACTTCCGCTGCGGCCCATGATCGCCAGGCGCTCGCCGGGCGCCACCTCCAGGTCGACCCGGCGCAGGGCGACGGCGCGGTTCTCCTTCACGCCATACGTGTGGCTGAGACCGCTGACCGAGACCAACGGCTCCACGTCAGGCCCGCCGCTGCAGCCGGATCGGATCGATCCGCGCCGGGAGACGCCGCGACAGCGCGGCGATCGCGATCGCGCCCAGCACGACCGTGGCGGCGGCCGCCAGTCCGGCGACCGCGCCGGCCGGCGGCGGCATGGGCAGGACCGCCAGCGCCAGCGCCGTGCCGAGCACGCAGCCGCCGAGGAGCCCCGCGCCCGCCGTCGCGGTCTGCTCGGCCGCCAGGCTGGCCGCCATCTGGGCGGGTGGGAGGCCGTGCGCGAACAGCCCGCCGTACTCGCGCAGCCGGCGCCGTGCGGTCGCCCGGAAGTGCAGGCCGAAGACGGTCAGGGCGAGGAGCAGGCCGCCGGCGCCGCCGCTGACGAGCGCGACGTCCACGCCCAGACGCAGCTCCGCCTGCCCGGCCGCCCGGTCCGTGGTCAGGCCGATGCCCGCGAACACCGCGCCGGCGGCGGCCAGCATGAGCACGAACGTCGAGCCGGCGTGTTGCACGGGACGTCGCTCGAGCTGGAAGCCGGCCAGGGCGCCGTGCACGCTGCGCCGGCCCCGCATCCAGGCCGCGGGCCGCCAGAACGAGAGTGCGACGGCGAGCAGCACCAGGCCGAACGCCGGGGCCGTCAGCAGCCCGTCGCGGGCGATCGGGCTGGCGGCGCCGGCCGCGGCCGTCGCGCCGGGGATGCGCGGGAGCGCCATCACGGCGACGCCCGCCAGGGCGATGAGCGCCGCGGCGCCACCGCCCAGCCGCGCGCCGCCCAGCGGAGGGCGCGGTTCCAGCGAGGGCCTGGGCTCGTCCCGGACGGCCCGGGCGGCCAGAGCCGCCAGCAGGGCCATCGCGGCTGCGGTGACCGCGACCACGGCGAACAGTATCTCCGGCACGTCGGCCCATCGCACCGTCTGCGCCAGCAGGCCGGTCCCGCTGGCGCTGAGGCCCAGCGCGACCAGCAGGCAGAGCGCCAGGCCCGCCGGCGCCGCCGTCAGGCCCAGTGCGCACAGACCCAGGAAGGCGACGCGCCACGCTCTGCCGCGAGGCCAGCCGCGCGCCCGCAGCAGCGCCAGCTCGCGAGACTGCCTGTCGAGGAAGTGGCCCGCCATCAGGCCGGCCGCGCTCAGCCCCAGGATGGCGACGAGCGCGGCGAGCGCATGCACCGCCGCCGAGGCGCTGCGCTGCTGGTCGTCAAAGGCCCGGAGTCTGGCGTCCAGCCGCGTGTCCACCTGCCGCTGCGGGGCGCGCAGGTCGGCTGCCAGCGCGGTGACCTGGCCGGCGGTTGCCAGCGCGGCGGTGGGGGAGACGGCGTCCGGAGCCGCCCAGTACCGGATCGACGCGGCAGGGCCCTGGGGCGGCCTCAGCCGGGCCAGCTGGAACAGGTCGTACCGCCCCATGAAGAGCGCGAGGCGCGGCCTGGCGCCGGCCCAGTAGGGAGCCTGGACGTCCCGCGGCTGCCACAGCGCCACGATGCGGGCGCACCAGCGCGGGTCGCCGGGCGGGGTGGTGGTGAAGTCCGCGCAGATCCGGTCGCTCAGGCGCAGCCCGAGCTGGTCCGCTGTGCTCTGCGGCAGCGACACCGCCGTCTCACCTCCGCCGAGGCCCTCCGGCGGCAGCTCGCCGGCCACCACGTCCACCTGGGCGGCCAGGTGGTCGGCGTAGGTACCGGTGAGCG
>DASYBH010000443.1:0-8298 GCA_036500885.1 Candidatus Dormiibacterota bacterium | reverse complement strand
CGAGCCAGGAGGCGATCAGGACGGGGACGCGGCCATCAGCTGCCGCCACCGGCGTCGCCTCCGCTCGAAGGCCTACCGATCGTCCGTCTCCAAAAGAAACTTGTGTCATGAATATAGATACCTTGGCTCCTGAGTGAGTTTAACGGCACAAGTAGATTTCATCTTTGGGGGATGTATATTCTCTCGGATTAGATTTATAAGTGTCGAGAGTCTTATCTCGGCGCGGGTTTGGGAGGGTGTCAACTCGCGGATGCACCGGCGCAGCAAGTTGTTCATAGGCAACCTCGGTGTTCTGGGTGTCCTGGCGCTCCTCCTCGGAGCAGCCTGCGGCACGAGCGGGAGCACCGGCTCGACCTCCAGCGCGGCGTCCAGGACGCTGGTCGTCGACGACGCCTACACCTGGGACTTCAGCAAGGACACCGATCCCAGCCGCGGCGGCGTCGACTTCGACGCGGATCCCTTCTTCCACGCGACCTACGACAGCCTGCTCACCTTCAAGCTGGGCGACTCCTCGACCCCGATCCCGCTGGTCGCCGAGTCCTACACGACCTCGGCGGACGCCAGGACCTTCACCTTCAAGATCCGCAAGGACGTGAAGTTCGCGGACGGGTCGCCGCTGACCGCGCGCGACGTCGAGTTCACGTTCAACCGGCTCCTGAACATTCACGACAACCCTGTCTACCTGCTCGACGGGCTGACGTCGATGAAGGCGACCGACGACTACACCTTCGTCCTCGTCTCCGGGGCCCCGAACCCCGCGATCCCGTTCATCGTCACCAACCCCGCCCTCGGCATCCTCAACTCCAGGCTGCTGAAGGCGCACGGCGGCACCGATGCCGCCGACGCCGCCAAGACCGATACCGCCCACGACTTCCTGGGCACCACGTCGGCCGGCAGCGGGCCGTACACGATGGCCTCGGCCAGCACGTCGCAGGTCGTGATGAAGGCGAACCCCAGGTACTGGGGCCCCGACAAGCCCAACTTCGGGACCGTGATCTTCCGCAACGTGGCCGCAGCGACGCAGCTGATCGAGGTCCAGAAGGCGACCGACCAGATCGAGCTCAGCCTCTCCGGAGACCAGGCGACCAGCCTGAAGAGCAACGGGAAGCTGGCGGTGAAGAGCTTCACCTCGCCGAACGTGACGTTCGCGTTCTGCAATCTCAAGACCACGCCGGCCTGCGCCAACCAGCACTTCGTCAGCGCGATTCGCTACGGCATCGACTACCAGGGACTGGTCAGCGTTGCCGGCGCCGGCGCGGCCCAGGCGGCCGGCCTGGTGCCGTCCCAGTTCCTCGGCGCCCTCCCCCCGTCGCAGGCGGTCAAGCGGGACGTGGCCAGGGCCAAGAGCGAGCTCCAGGCCTCCGGGATCGCCAACCCCACCATCCAGCTCGACTACACGATCAACAGCACCGGGCTCAACGAGTCAGTGGCGTCGAAGATCAAGGCCAACCTGGCCGAGGTCGGCATCACCGCCAACCTCAACGGCCAGCCCAGCTCGATCGCGACGCCCAACTACCGCGGCGGCAGGTACCAGCTCGGCCTCGCCGGCTGGGCGCCCGACTATCCGGATCCCAACGACTACCTGGCGTTCCTGCCGGACCAGCTGGTCGGCAAGCGCGCCGGCTGGTTCAAGGGTGCGGCCCCGACCATAGAGGCCCTCGGCGCCAGGGCGAGCTCCACGCCGGACAATGCCACCCGTGGTCAGCTGTTCCAGCAGCTCCAGGCCGCGCTCAACCAGGACAGCCCGATGATGCCGCTCATCCAGCCCGGGCAGTCGGTCGTGGCCACCAACAACCTCACCAATGTCGTCTACAGCCCTGTCTGGTACCTCGACCTCGCCGCGATCGGCACGCGCTGAGAGGCTGGGAGCGGCGCTCGCCAGGCGCCGCTCCCGGCATCCGCTCGCCTTCTTCGTCGGCCGGCGGCTGGTCGCGCTGGTGTTCCTCTGCCTCGGCGTGAGCCTGATGGCGTTCGTCCTGACGCACGTCGTCCCCGGTGACGTGGCGGTGGCCAACCTCGGCGACCGCGCCTCGTCCGACCCGGTCGCGGTGCGGCTGTACAGGGAGCACTTCGGGCTCGACAAGCCGCTCCCGGTGCAGTACGCCGTGTACCTGGGCCGCCTCGTCCACGGCGACCTGGGCGAGTCCGAGCAGAGCCGGCGCGCGGTCCGGACCGACCTCGCCGAGTACATCCCGGCGACCGCCGAGCTCGCCATCACCTCGATGGTGCTGGCCTGCCTGCTCGGGATCACGCTGGGAGTCATCGCCGCGGTGCGGCGCAACCGGCTCAGCGACCAGGTCCTCCGGGTGGTATCGCTCGGCGGGATGTCGACGCCGCAGTTCTGGCTCGCCCTGGTCGCGCTCTACGTCTTCTTCTACAGGCTGAGCTGGGTTCCGGGCAGCGGCCGGCTGGACGCCGCCGTGCAGCCGCCGCCCCGCCTGACCGGGCTCTTCTCCGTCGACGCGCTGGCCGCCGGTCAGCTCGACGTCCTCGTGAACAGCGTTCAGCACCTGGTCCTGCCGGCATGCGTCCTGGCCGCCTTCAACATGGGCCTCTTCACGCGCTTCACCCGCTCGGCGGTGCTCGAGGTGCTGGAGAACGACTACGTGCGGACCGCCCGCGCCAAGGGCCTGCCGGAGCTGACGGTGGTGTTCCGGCACGTGCTGCGAGCGGCCTCGCCGCCGATCCTGACCGTGGTCGGGCTCGCCTTCGGCAACGTCATGACCGGCACGGTCCTGGTGGAGAACATCTTCTCCTGGCCCGGTATCGGCCAGTACTCCTACCGGAGCGCGACCGCGCTCGACCTCCCGGCGATCGTGGGTGTGATGCTCTTCGTGGCGATCGTCTACATCCTGGTGAACATGGTCGTCGACATCCTCTACGGCGTCATCGACCCCCGGGTTCGGTTGGCGTGAGCGCCGCCGCCACCACGGCCGGACCGTTCTCCTCGGCCTGGCGCCGGGTTCCCGCCGCCTGGAGGCAGCCACTCACCGTGGTCGGGTTCGTCCTCGCCGCGTCCTGGCTGGTGATCGCCCTGCTGGCGCCCTGGATCTCCCCGTACGACCCCCTCGCGCAGGGCGCCGGTCTCTACCAGTCCCCCTCGACCGGGCACATCCTGGGCACCGATGAGCTGGGCCGGGACGTCCTCTCGCGCCTGCTCTGGGGCGCCCGGATCTCGATCCCGCTGGCCATGCTGCTGGTCGGGCTGGCCTTCACCATCGGGGGCACGCTCGGGGGCCTCGCCGGCTACCTCGGCGGCTGGGTGGACGAGCTGGTGATGCGGGGCGCGGACTTCGTGTTCGCGGTGCCGACCATCCTGCTGGCCATGGCCGTCGTCGCGGCCCTCGGGCCCGGCCTGCTCCACGCGGTCCTGGCGGTGGTGCTCGTGTCCTGGCCCGGGCACGCCAGGGTGGTGAGGGGACTGGTGCGGACGACCATGCAGTCGGAGTACGTCGCGGTCGGGCGCCTGCTCGGGTCGCCCACCCACCGCGCGCTCGCGGTCGACGTGCTCCCGAACGTCGCCGGCCCGGTGATCGTCCTGGCCGCGCTCGAGACCGGCAACGCGATCCTGCTGCTCAGCGCGCTTTCCTTCCTCGGCCTGGGAGCCCGCCCGCCGGCGGCGGAATGGGGGTCGATGGTCTCGACGGGCGCCCAGCACTTCGAGGCCTGGTGGATCGGGGTCTTCCCGGGCCTTGCGATCGTGACCGTCGTGCTGGCCTTCAACTTCCTCGGCGACAGCCTCCGCGACGCGTTCGACCCGAAGGCGATCATCAAGGCGCGCGGCGCATGACATCGCTGCTCAGCGTCCGCGACCTGCGCGTCTGGCTGGACACCGCCCGCGGACCGCTCTCCATCGTCGACGGCGTCAGCTTCGACATCGCCGCCGGCCAGGTGTTCGGGCTGGCCGGCGAGAGCGGCAGCGGCAAGACCATCACCACCCTGGCGCTGCTCGGACTGCTCCCCGCGGGCGCGCGGACGGGCGGCTCGGCGATGCTGGACGGCCGCGACCTCCTGGCGGCGCGAGGCGCCCGGATGCGACGGATTCGCGGCCGCGAGGTCGCGATGGTCTTCCAGGACCCGATGTCCTCGCTGCACCCGATGCTGACCATCGAACGCCAGCTGACCGAGCACCTGCGCCACCAGCTCGGCATGGGCCGGAGGGAGGCCCACGGCCGCGCGGTCGAGCTGCTGACCGAGGTGCGCATCCCCGATCCCGAGGCGGCCCTGCGCGGCTACCCGCACCAGTTCAGCGGCGGCATGCGGCAGAGGATCCAGATCGCGATCGGGCTTGCCTGCGAACCGCGCCTCCTGGTTGCCGACGAACCGACGACCGCTCTGGACGTGACCGTCCAGGCCGGGATCCTGCGGCTCCTCCACCGGCTCTGCCGGGAGAAGGATCTCGCCGTGATCCTGATCACGCACGACCTCGGGGTCCTCTCCGCGCTCGCGGACACCGTCACCGTCATGTACGCCGGCCGAGTGGTCGAGTCGGGGCCCACGGCCCAGGTGATGGGTCGCGCCAGGCACCCCTACACCCGGGGCCTGATCGATTCGCTGCCGCACCCGGAGGCCGCCGACCGGGCGCTGGTTCCGATCGCCGGCGATCCGGCCGGGCCCGAGTCGCGGCCGCCGGGGTGCGCCTTCCATCCGCGCTGCCGCTTCTCGGAGCCGCCGTGCCGGACCGCGGTGCCGCCGCTCGTGCGGATCGACGACGGCCGTGAGATGGCATGCCCGGTGGATCCGCTGGTCGCGAGCCTGGCGCCGTGAGCCTGCTCGAGCTGCGGAACGTGGAGGTGGTGTACCGGCGCCCGGACGGCACACCCGTGCCCGCGGTCGCGGGCGCGAGCCTGGACGTCGACGCGGGCGAGATCGTCGGCCTGGTCGGTGAGACCGGGTGCGGCAAGTCCTCGCTCGCCAGGGCCGCCGTCGGGCTGGTGCCGGTTGCGGCGGGAACCGTCACCTTCGAGGACCGCCCCGTCCACGTCCTCGGCCGGCGGGCCCGCCGGCCGGGTGAACGCCGGCTGCAGCTCGTGTTCCAGAACCCGTACGAATCGATCAACCCTCGCCGGACCGTCGGCGCCCAGGTCGCGGACGCGTTCGCCATCGGCCGGACGCTGCCGCGGTCGAGCTGGCGCCGGCGGGTGGAGGAGCTGCTCGACCGCGTGGGGCTGCCGGCGAGCATGGCCGGCCGCTTCCCCCACCAGCTCAGCGGCGGGCAGCGGCAGCGGATCGCGATCGCTCGCGCGCTCGCGGCCGATCCGGCGATGATCGTGCTCGATGAACCCCTGTCCGCCCTCGACGCGTCGGTGCAGGCCCAGGTCGCCAACCTTCTCGTCGACCTGGCGCGGGACCTCCAGGTCGGGATGCTGCTGATCTCGCACGACCTCGCCATCGTTCGCCACGTCGCCCACCGCACGGCGGTCATGTACCTGGGCGTCGTGGTGGAGACGGCGCCGACGGCCCAGCTCTGGCAGGCGCCCATGCATCCGTACACGCAGGCGCTGATCAACGCCATCCCGCACGCCGACGGCGCCGGCCATCTGCCGGCGGCGCTCACCGGCGAGATCCCCGACCCCGCCCGGCCGCCATCGGGCTGTCGCTTCCATCCTCGATGCCCGCACGTGATGGACCGCTGCGTCGCCGAGGTGCCCGAGCTGGTCGCCAGGGAGGGGGGCCGCGCCGTCGCCTGCTGGCTGCACGAGGCGCCCGCTGCCGGCCGGCCGGCCGGTGTGCAGCAGGCGGCGCCGTGACCGCTGGAGTCGAGCCGGCGGGATCGGGGCGCCTGGCGACGCTCGCGTATCAGCACCTGCGCCGGGAGATACTCCGGCGGCGGCTGGGCGCCGGCACGGTGCTCAACGAGGGGTCGATCGCCAGCTCGCTCGGGATGTCGAAGACGCCCGTCCGGCATGCGCTCCACGCCCTCCGCCAGGAGGGGCTGCTGGAGGCCGGCCCTCGCCGGCAGATGGTCGTGCGCAACCTGTCGCCGGTCCAGCGCACGGAGCTGGTCGCGGTCCGCGAGGCCCTGGAGCGGATCGCCGTCAGCCATGCCTGCCAGCACATGGCCGACGACGACTTCGACCACCTTCGGACGCTCCTCCGGCGCCAGCGCCGGTTCGCGGAGGCGGGGGAGGAGGACGCCTTCGTCGACTGCGACGAGGACATGCACATCGCGATCGCGGCGCGGTCGGGGCTGCACCTCGTGCCGCAGTTCCTGAACCAGCTCCGCGGGTTCGTGCGCCTGATGCAGATGAGGGCTCGCCGCGATCCGGGCCACCTGTTCCAGGTGCTGGAGGAGCACGTCCGGCTGGTCGACGCGATGGAGGCCCGGAACGAGGAGGAGGCGCTGGCGGCGCTCGCCCATCACCTCCACACGAGCGAGTACGTCATCGCGGAGTAGGAGCATGACTCCTGGCGCGACTACTCTGGGGGCAGCGCTGTGCGCGACAAGACCGGCGAACGCTCGCCAACCAAGGAGATTCCCCGATGTCGAACCCAGTCTTCGAGGCCGTTAGGACCGTCCTGGCAGTGCGCGAGTACCAGGACAGGGAGATCCCGAAGGAAGTCCTCGACCGCATCGTGGAGGCCGGCCACCTCACCGGGAGCTCCACGAACCTGCAGCCGTGGCACTTCGTGGTGGTCCGTGACCGCCAGGCGCTCCAGGACCTCGGCCGGCTCGTCAAGACCGGCCCGTACATCGCGAGCTCGGCGAGCGCGATCGTCGTCGCCTACGAGCGCGGCAGCAGGTTCGGGGTCTCGGACGCCAGCCGCGCCATCCAGTCGATGATCCTCACGGCGTGGGCGGACGGCGTCGGCTCGAACTGGACAGGGTTCGGCGCCCTCGAAGAGGTGCGCGAGCACGTCGGTCTCCCCGACACCTACGACGTCCTGGCGGTCCTGCCCTTCGGCTACCCGAAACGGGCGGTCGGGAAGGGGAGGAAGAAGCGGAAGCCGCTGGCCGAGGTGGCGTCGGCCGAGCGGTTCGGCGTGCCCTACCGCTGATCGATTCGGGTCCATCGGGCCCGGAGCATCACTGCGATTTCCCGTAGAGGACACGAAAGCGGGACAGCGTGTAGTCCTCGCTGAGGTCCGCGAAGGCCTGCCGGTCGCCAGGGGGGTCGCTGGCGTGGTCCCAGTGGATGGCGCAGAACGTGCAGACCCATCCCGAGGCCGGGCCGTTGCAGTGAGCGCACTCATACATACGGATTGGCTCCATGCTCTCGACGTTGCCGCAGGCCGGCGGCCGATGTCGCCGTCCACCTGAACGTCGGCGCCCTCGTTCAATTGAACGAGGGCTTCCCACACGTCTCCGGCGGACTGAGCCAGCGGTGCGGCCGCCAAGCCGGCTCAGCGTACAACGGTCGGCTCGCGAACGCGTGCAGACTGTGGCGCGTCTGGTCGTTCGCCCTGAGCCCCTACACGGCAGGCGTGGTCGGCAGCGGCCGGACTCTGTCCGGCGGTCTCTCGAGCATGGCGACCTCCCAGAAGAACCCCGGCTGGTCGAGCGCCATCCTGAGTCCGTGCTGCTCGGCGGTCGCGAAGATCCGCTCGGGCGAATGCAGGAACGCATGGAACCCGCAGCGCGCGGCGCGGAGAGCCAGGTTGCCGAGCGCGAGCCCGGCGTGCGTCCACCACCGATCCCTCGGGAAGCTCATCACGAGCAGCTCCCGCGTGTGTCCGGCGGCGGCGCCGGCGAGCCGCGGCATGTCCGGGTAGCAGCAGAGCACGCGGTTCAGCACCACGATGTCGGCCTCCGCGACCTCGGAGCCGGACTCGGCGAAGTCCATCACCCGGCGTTCCACGCGGTCCGCGAACCCCGCCTCGCGGAGCAGCGCACCGGCGACATCCTCGTACGTGGGCGTCAGCTCGATGCTCACCGCGCTGGCGAGGCCCGCCTTCAGCAGCTCGATCTGGATGGCGCCCACGCCGCCGCCCACCTCGAGGAGCGTCCGACCAGCGACGCCGCGCCGCATCAGCAGCTCGACGATGCGCCGGGAGGTGGAATCGAGGCCCCTGCGCCGGTAGCGATCCGCCTGCGCCTGCGCCCTCCTCGGACTGAACATCTGACTGTAGCTCCTGGGCGTGCAGCAGTCGCTCATGCACTCATTGTCCAACTGCCTGGCATGCTGATGGCCGATCCATGGCTAGGAAGAGGGCGTTCTCCGCGGTTCGGATGTAAAGCATTGCCTTTCGAACTTATGTTCGTTACGATCGACTCATGGCCCAGCCCCTCCCGCGCCGCCTCGACGAGGAGACTGCCAACGCCACCGGCGGCCAGCTCTGTGAGCTCGCCGCCCACGT
>DASYBH010000442.1:0-5061 GCA_036500885.1 Candidatus Dormiibacterota bacterium | reverse complement strand
CCTGGCGGACGCGGCGGAGGTCGAGCGCCAGCACCCCGAGACCGGCCTCGCGCAGCGCCGCCGCCCCCAGCGCCGCCGCCGACGTTCCCGGCCGCTCTCGCACGTAGGCCAGCGCCGGGATCCACCGGCGCTGCGCCGCGCTGTCCTGCCCGCTGGCGCCCCCGCCGGGATCCACCGACGCAGCGCTGCGAGGTCCTGGGGGGCGCGTACGCGGTGGATCTCGGCGCGAGAGCGCGCGGGCGAGGGCGGCGGCGGCGGGAGCCGGCTCCGCCTCGCTCTCCACCAGCACGTGGCGGAGGGAGCCGTCCGGCGCGTCCTCCCCCAGCAGGAAGGCGGTCACCCGGTCCGGGACGCGGAGCGAGCGGGTCAGGAACGGCCGCTCCGGCTCCTCGACCAGCAGCAGCCGGCCGTCGACCAGCGGCGCGCCAGGGGCGAGCGCGCGCCAGGACGCCGCGCTGGCCGGCTGCAGGCCGCACAGCTCCAGCCACAGTCCGACGCTCGCGCGCCTGCGGGACACGTCGTCGTGCAGGTAGCCGTAGAGGCGCTCGAACCGGCTGTCCAGGTCAGGGGCCAGTGCGATCAGGAGCAGCTCGACCTCGAGCTCGCCCAGGCCGAACGTCCGCGCCAGCCGGCGGAGGCGCAGGTCGGCGCCGGCCGCCTCCTCCGCATCGGCCAGCGCCTCGACCTGGTCGTGCAGCGCGGCGGCCTCAGGGCTGGCGGGCGCCGGGACGGGATGGCCGGCGAGGAGGGCGTCGACGTGGGCCGGTGAGATGTGGAGGCCCCGGAACCGGTCGGCCGGGTCGGGGTCGGACGCTCGCCGCCAGCCGACGGCGGCGCCCACCCGGCGGCCGACCACCTCCAGCCGGCCCAGCAGGTGCACCAGCGACGGCGCGCCAGACCCCGGCCCGGTCACCGCCTGATGCGCAGCCGCACCGTACGGCCGGGCTGGGACTCGCTGCCGGACCGGATCGTCTCGTCCGCCAGCTCGTCGGGCGGCGGCTCCGCGGAGGCCGCGGGCCGTCGCCGGCGCGGCGCGCCCGCCCCTTCGCCGCCGGGGCCGCTCACCGAGATCCGCGGCTGCTCCAGGACGGGCGGGCCCGCCGCCTCCTCGCGCGCGTCGACCAGCGGCGCGGTGACCACCAGGTCCAGCGACGGCTTGAGCTCGCCGCCCAGGGCCGACCAGATGTCCGACAGGGGGCGATCGCTGGGCGGCGGCAGCGCGATCGTCGCGAAGACGGGCAGCTCGCCGGTCAGCGCTCCGGAGAGCACGTCGTCGGGCAGGCGCTCGTGACGCACGAAGCAGGAGAGCACGGCGGAGAGGATCCGGTGCTCGTCCTCCGGCCGCTGGGTCCAGGCGGTGACCAGGTACGACAGCTTGTAGTGGCGAGGCGGCGGCCGCCGGTCGGTGACGCGGCCGCCGGCGTCGCGCATGGCCTGCCACATGACCTCCCGGCGCTGCATGTCCTCCCGGATGTCGTACAGGTAGAGGTCGAGGGTCGGGGTGTTGCGCCGGCTCGACCAGTCCTTCGTGGGGGCGTCGAACGCCACGTCCACGTCGGACCCGTTCATCACCTCGCGACGCACCAGCGCGCGGAGCGCCTCGTCGACATCCTGGATCATCGCTTCCTGAGGGTCGGGTGCGCCGGGATGGCCCAACAACCCGCCGGCGGGCAGTTCTTGGGGCAGGCGGGCCTGCCCGTCGGGGCAGCCGACCGCGCGTGCCGGGGCACGCTCCATCTCGGCCGGCCGCCGCTGGCTTCCCGCGCCTGCCCGGAGGGGCAGGCCGCCGTGCCCGGAGGTCCGGCCGGGGGTCCCTTGCCGCGCCTCCCGGCCGCCTGCCAGCCTGGTGCGCACCCTCCCCCCCTCATCCGCCGGGGGGTCAGGGGGGCAAGTCGTCTTCCTTTTCAGCAACCTGGAGGCGCACGCATGCCGCAGTACCTGTCACCCGGGGTCTACGTCGAGGAGGTGGAGGCAGGCTCGCGCCCTATCGAGGGCGTGGGGACTGCGGTCGCCGCATTCGTCGGCCTGGCGGCCAGGGGGCCGTTCAACCAGCCGGTGCTGGTGACCAACTGGAGCCAGTTCGTCCAGTCGTTCGGCGAGTTCAACGAGGGCGCCTACCTCGCGCACGCCGTGTACGGCTACTTCCTGAACGGCGGCGGCGCGTGCTACGTCGTGCGCATCGGCGGCAACGGCCCGGCGCCGAGCGCCGGGGGCGAGCTGCCGCTGGGCCGCGACCGGGGCCTCCCGTTCCGGGTCAGCGCGCTGGAGTCGGGGGCGGCCGGCAACGAGATCACGGTCGAGGTGCAGGAGGCCTCCGAGCCGGGCGATGACAGCTTCAAGCTCGTCGTCAGCCGCTCCGGCCGGGTCGAGGAGGTCTTCGACAACGTCACGACGAAGCGCGGCAAGCAGAACGTGGCCACCGTCGTGAAGCAGCGGTCGCGGCTGATCCAGCTCGAGGAGATCAGCGGCGCATCCCCGCTCGAGCCCGCGCCCCAGGCGAAGATCACGCTGGGCGGCGGCAACGTCACGGTGCCGGCACGCGTGTCGGCCGAGGACTACGTGGGCAGCGCCGCCGATCGCACGGGGTTCGCCGGCCTGGAGGCGGTCGAGAGCGTGACGATGCTGGCCGTACCCGACCTGATGGCCGCGTACCAGCAGGGCGCGATCGACCTGGAGCAGGTGCAGGCCGTGCAGCTGGCCATGATCGCCCACTGCGAGCTGATGGGTGACCGGGTCGCCATCCTCGACCCGCCGCCGGACTACAACGCCCAGCAGGTCCGCGAGTGGCGGGTGGACAAGGCGCGGTTCGACTCCAAGTACGCGACACTCTACTGGCCCTGGGTCAAGGTCTTCGACCCGCTGGCGGGCCAGGGCATGTTCGTGCCGCCGAGCGGCCACGTGGCCGGCATCTGGGCCCGCAGCGACGACACGCGCGGCGTCCACAAGGCGCCGGCCAACGAGGTCGTCCGCGGCGCGATCGACCTGCAGCTGCTGATCACCAAGGGCGAGCACGACCAGCTCAACCCGCAGGGCATCAACTGCATCCGCGCCTTCCCCGGCCGGGGCATCAGGGTCTGGGGCGCGCGCACGCTCTCCAGCGATCCCGCCTGGCGCTACCTGAACGTCCGCCGGCTGTTCAACTACATCGAGGAGTCCATCCTCGACGGGACCCAGTGGGTGGTGTTCGAGCCGAACGACATGGCGCTGTGGGAGCGCGTCAAGCGGACGATCAACGCCTTCCTGGTCCGCGTGTGGCGCGACGGAGCGCTGTTCGGGGCGACGCCGCAGGAGGCCTTCTACGTCAAGTGCGACGCGGAGACCAACCCGTCAGAGGTCATCGACGCCGGCCAGCTGATCGTGGAGGTCGGCATCGCCCCGGTGAAGCCGGCGGAGTTCGTGATCTTCCGCCTCGCCCAGTTCTCGGGAGGCGCCTCGCTCACCGAGTAGGGCGGGGTCCTGATTCCATCGAGGAGGTCTGTCTCAGATGCCAACCGGTCTTCCCGGGCTCCCCAGCGACGCCCTCGCCGGCTACCACTACTCGATCGAGATCGACGGGGTGACGATCGCCCAGTTCCAGGAGGTGAGCGGGCTCAACTCCGAGATCGACGTGATCGAGCTCAAGGAGAACACCAAGGACGGCAAGTTCGTCATCCACAAGCTGCCGGGCAACCGGAAGCCGCCGTCGATCACGCTGAAGCGCGCCAAGAACTCCTCGAAGGACCTGTGGGACTGGCACCAGAAGATCTTCCAGGGCAAGGTGTCCGACGCGCGCAAGAACGGCTCGGTCGTGCTCTACAACTACGACCACAGCGAGGTCGGGCGCTACAACTTCCTGAACGCGTGGCCGTCCAAGATCTCGATGAGCGCCCTCAAGGCCGGCTCGAACGAGATCCTGATGGAGGAGGTCACGATCGTCTGCGAGGACATCGAGCGGGTCAAGTGAGCGCCGCCGCACCGTCTCGCGACACGCTGCGCACGGAGTTCGACTTCGTGCTCCCGCGCGGCTTCGTCGACGACGACGGGAACGTGCACCGCGAGGGCCGGATGCGGCTGGCGACCGCCCGCGACGAGATCCTTCCCCAGCGCGACCCGCGCGTCCGGGAGAACGAGGCCTACCTGACGGTCATCCTGCTCTCGCGGGTCGTCACCCGCCTGGGCTCGGTCGGGCAGGTCACGCCGGCGACGATCGAGGGCCTGTTCGCCTCCGACCTTGCCTTCCTCCAGGACCTCTACAGGAGAGTCAACAGCGAGGGCACGACGCACGTCGCGATCACGTGCCCCTCGTGCAAGCACGAGTTCGCGGTCGACGTGGCCGGCGGGGGCGGGGCGTGAGGGTGGTCGCTCCGCCCCCGCGGTCCCCGGCGGCGCTCGCGCTCTACGACGGCGACAGGCTGTTCGAGGAGATCGCCTACATCGCGTATCACTTCCACTGGCCGCTGGACCAGATCCTGGACCTGGAGCACCCGCTGCGCAGGCGCTTCGTCGAGGAGATCGCCAGCATCAACCGTCGCCGGGCGGAGGAGGAGTAGCCGGTGCCGTGGCCGTTCGGCCTGTTCGGCCGGTCCCGTCAGTCGCCGGCCGGCGGCCCGCCGCCAGCCGTCCAGCGTCCGTCGGGCCGGGAGTGGGCGTCGCTGCCGCCGATCGCGCGCGCGGCCGGCGACCTGGCGCCGACGGCCCCGGCAAGGGCGTTCGCGGCCGGCCTGCCGGGCGCGGTCGGGCTGCCGCTTGCGCTGCGGCCGCTCGGGCACGCGCGCACGGACGCGGCGCCGGCCGGCCTCGTGAGGGGTCTGGCCGTGCCGGTCCAGCGCTACGCGGGGCGCGAGCCGCTCCCGCTGGCGGCGGAGCGGCCGGCCCGCCGGCCGTGGCCGTCGTGGATCGCGGCGGCCGAGGAGCCCCAGCCGGCCGTCGTGGCGCCCGCCGTTGTGGAGCCTGAAGTCGCGGCGGCTGACCTTCTGGAGCCCGCCGTCGTGGCGCCTGACATCGTGGCGCCTGACATCGTGGCGCCTGACATCGTGGCGCCTGACATCGTGGCGCCTGATGTGGTCCAGGCGACCGGGCCCG
>DASYBH010000441.1:0-6820 GCA_036500885.1 Candidatus Dormiibacterota bacterium | reverse complement strand
GAGCCCGATGTCGACCCCGAGGTTCTCCTTCCACTGCGCGGAGATGAACTCGTTGATCGTCTTGTTGTTCGTGGTGTCACGGGTCAGCAGCTTGAGCTGGCTCAGCTGCGCCGGGGTCACGCCGGCGTCCTGGAGCAGCTTCTTGGCCGCCGCCGCGTCGAACTTCTGCCCGTCGGCCAGCGTGGGGTCGTAGCCGCTCATCCCCTTGGGGATGAAGGTCGTCTGCGGCCTGACCGTGCCGTGGAGCACGTTGTTGGCCAGCTTGTCGCGGTCGATCGACTTCGACAGCGCCTGCCGCACCTTCACGTTGTCCAGCAGCGGCTTCTTGGTGTTGTACGCCATCCAGTCGCTGCTCAGCCGGTCGTACAGCTTGGCTTCCTTGCTGAGCTTGGGGTCGTTCCGGACGGTGTCCACGTTGGCCGTGGACACGTTGAGCATGTCCAGCTCCCCGGTGCGGTACTTCGCGAACGCGGTGTTGGCGTCGGAGATGAAGTAGTAGATGACCTTCTGGATCTTGGGCGCGCCGGCCCAGTACCCGGTGTTGGGGACGACCGTCACATGGTCCTTGGCCACCGCCTCGGAGATCTTGTACATCCCGTTGCCGACGGTGGTCTTGGGATCGTTGGCCCACGCCTCGGCCTTGGTCGTGTCGGTGGACGGGAACGGGCCGCCGGCGGCCTGCTCCACGATGTCCTTGCGGAGCGGCACCCCCACCCACAGCGTGACCACCCACTTGAAGTAGCCGGCCGGTGCCTGCAGCTTGATCACGAACGTGTGGTCGTCGGGGGCCGAGAGGCCAAGGCCGTTGAGGAAGGCGTCGACCGCCGAAGCGCTCTTGACGTCGACGTCGTTGTACTTCTCGCCGCCGGCGATGGTGCCGTCGAAGTAGGGTTCGACGTACCCGGCGGCCAGGGCGGGGTTCAGGAAGTGCTTGAAGCCGTACACCCAGTCCGCCGCCACGACCGGCTTGCCGTCGGTCCACTTCGCGTTCGGCCGCAGGTGGAACGTGTAGGTCAGGCCATCGGACGAGACGTCGTAGCTGCTGGCCGCGGCGGGCTGGACGTCCGAGAGGTCGGGCTTGGGCAGCAGCAGCGACTCGAAGGTCCGGCGTCCGATCGAGGCCTCATAGGAATAGGTCTGCTGGGTCGGGTCCTCGCTGTTCGGCTCGGTGCCATCGTTGAGCCGAAGCACCTGCTGGTCGGCGGGCGCTTCCGCGGTAGACCCGCCGCTCCCGCTGTTGCCGCACGCGAACGCCATGAGCACGGCGCACACGCCAACCGCGACCGAGCGCGCGGTCTTCGTGGGATGGTGTCCCCTCATCGTCCTGATGTACCTCCCCTCTCGCGAGATGTCCACTTGCAACGCACCCCTGTGGGGGGTGACAACGCTGGCTGACGGATACACGCGCTCCTGGGCCCCACTTGCCCGGGATTGTCCAGATTTTGGTTTCGGCCGTTGTGGATGTCAACTGGACGCTCACCTGAGGCGCACCTCAGGGTCTTGTCGCGTTGACACCAGCCCCCCGGCTGACGAACCGCAATCCGGACCATCTATCATCGCTCCCCGGAAGCACCGGGGGAGCCGTGATACAAGGGAGCGGAGTCGATCAACCGTATCAGGTCCCTGCGGCCGGTAGGAGCAGGGCCCGCCGCGCGGGCCCGCTGCGGCTGCTGGGGGTCGTTCTCCTGACCGTGCTCGGCGTGGTGTCGGCGACGGCGGGCTTCGCCGGCCTGTACCTGGCCGGGTCGCGCGCGGTCGGGCCGATCCGCGAGGCCGGCAAGACGGAGGAGGCACAGCGCTTCGACTTCGTCCGGCGCGCCTGGACGGCGGTGGCCGTCGACGACGTCTTTCCGCCCGTTTACCACACGACCGCGGGCCCGCAGCCCACCGCGTCGCGCGACTTCACGCGGCTGGGCGTCGCTCCGCCAGCGGACTGCCGCGCGGCGTTCGACCCCGGCCTGGCCCGCCTGCTGTCCGCCCACCCCTGCGGCCCGGTGCTGCGGGCCGGCTACACGGACGCGACCCGGACGCTGGTGGCGACCGTGGGTGTCGCGGTCCTGGGCTCGAGCCCCGAGGAACAGCGCGACCTCAGCGCCGCCACCGCCGACCGGCACGACGACCTCCGGCCGCACGCGCTCCCGTTTCCCGGCACCGCCGCCAGCGCGTTCAGCGACCCGCAGCGCGTCACGTTCCAGGTCTTCGCCTCGGCCGGCGAGCCGTTCCTGGCCTTCGCGGTGGTGGGCTTCGCGGACGGCCGGCCCGCCAGCGCCGACCCGGGCCAGGAGGCGCTCACCCAGTCGGGCGCCCTGCAGACGGCCATCGACCTGCAGAGCATGGCGTCGGGCCGGATCCAGCATGCCACGGACACCATGTGGTCGAACCGGTGAGGCCCCTCCTGGCGGCGCTGGGCGCGCTCCTGGCCTGCGCGGTGGCGGGTGGACAGGCGGCGGCGGACGGCGTGCGTGACAACGAATGGGCGCTGGGGGCGCTCCAGGTGCCTCAGGCGTGGAGCATCACGAAGGGCCAGGGCGTGACCGTCGCCGTCCTGGATACCGGGGTCGACCCCAACCACACCGACCTGGCCGGACAGGTGACCTCCGGCCCCGATCTCGTGGGGGGCCCGGCCAGGCTCGGCGACCCCTACTGGGGCTTCCACGGCACCGCGATGGCGTCCGACATCGCCGGCCACGGCCACGGCCCTGGCGGCGGCGACGGCGTGATCGGCGTCGCCCCCGCCGCGAAGATCCTCTCGGTACGCGTGATCTGGGACCGCGACGACCCCATCCGCCGGCTGAGCGAGAGCCAGCGGGCGGCGGCCGGCGCCCAGTCCGGCGATCCCATCGCCAGGGGCATCCGCTACGCCGTCGACCACGGCGCCCAGGTGGTCAACATGTCGCTCGGCGAGACGGCGACGGCCGCGACCCGCAGCGCCGAGACGGACAGCGCGGTCCAGTACGCGATCGCTCACGGCGTGGTGCTGGTCGCGTCCGAGGGCAACAGCGCGGAGACGACCAACCTGACCGAGTTCCCGGCCGCGTATCCGGGCGTCATCGCCGTCGCGGCGAGCGACCGCGTGGGCCACAGGGCCAGCTTCTCGACCCACGAGTGGACGACCAGCGTGGCGGCGCCGGGCGTGGGCGTGGTCGGAGCACACGTGGGCAGCGGCTACATCGTGGGCGACGGCACCAGCCCGGCGGCCGCGCTCGTCTCCGGCGTCGCCGCCCTGCTGATGGCGAGGTACCCGCGGCTGACGCCCGCGCAGGTCCGGCTGGTGCTGGAACGGACCGCGACCGGCGCCGGGAGCTACAACGAGGACCTCGGCTGGGGCGTGGTCCAGGCGGCTGCCGCGCTCCGGATGGCGGGGTCGATCGCTCCCGAGCCCGCGACCCCGCAGCCGGTGGGCGCCCGGTCGAGAACGTTCGCCGGCGACCCGCCGCCGGTGGTCGGCCTGGCCGCGCTCGACGTGCGGATGGCGGTCACGGCGCTGGCGCTGCTGCTCGCGGGCAGCACCGCCCTCCTGGCGGCGGTCCTGCTCGCGGCGCTGCGCGGGCGGGCCCGAGAATGATGGAGAGATGAGCCAGCCCCCGCCGATCAGCCGCTTTCCGGTGCCCCGACTCGACGACCTGCCCGGCGACGTCCGCGAGCGGATCGAGGCGGTCGCCGAGAAGACCGGCTTCGTGCCGAACGTGTTCCTCGCGCTCGCCCACCGGCCCGACGAGTGGCGCGCCTTCTTCGCCTACCACGACGCGCTGATGGAGCGCGAGAGCGGTCTGACGGCGGCCGAGAAGGAGCTGATCGTCGTCGCGACCAGCGCGGCCAACGACTGCCTGTACTGCGTGGTCGCCCACGGCGCCGCGGCGCGCATCCGGGCCCGCAACCCGCTGATCGCCGACCAGGTCGCGATCGACTGGCGCAAGGCCGACGTCACCGAGCGCCAGCGCGCGATGCTCGCGTTCGCGGTCAAGCTGGCGGTCGAGCCCGCGCGGGTCGAGGAGGAGGACCTGGAGACCCTGCGCGGCCACGGCTTCAGCGACGAGGACATCTGGGACATCGGCGCCATCACCGCGCTCTTCGCGCTCTCCAACCGCATGGCCCACCTGACCGCGATGCGCCCGAACGACGACTTCCACCTGATGGGCAGGGTGCCGAAGGAGCTGCTCGCCCAGCTCCGGTAATCGGTCGATTGTCTGAATGAGTTGCAGCACGAAGCCACGAAGAGCACCAATTTAAAAAATCGTCTACGCACCTTCAATTGCTGACCGGCGGCGGCTCCACGTTGGTCACCAGGCGGTATCCGCGGCCGCGCACTGTCTCGATCGAGGCCGGCGCCCGCAGCGTCTCCAGCTTCCCGCGCAGGCGGACTATGTAGTTCCGCAGCTGCGCCTCCGTGCGCACCTCGCGCTCCCACGCGATGCGGATGAGCTGGCCGGCGTGGATCGGCCGGCCGGCCTGCTCCAGCAGCACCCGGAAGAGCGCCACCTCGAGCCGGCTCAGGCCCACCGCGCGGCTGCGGTAGACCAGCGTGCCGCTGACCGCGTCGAGGACCAGCCCGAAGGACTGCAGCTCCCGGCGCCGCCAGAAGGAGGATCGCTGCTCCAGCCACTCGATCTCGCCGTCCAGCGCGGCCAGCTCGCGCCGCGCCGCTGAGGCGCGCTGCAGAGGCTCCACGCGAGACTGCAGACGGTCGCGCAGCGCCCGCTTGTAGTCGCGCATGTGCTCGTAAATCGACGCGAGGCGGCTGACGTCGACCGAGGTCGCATCGTCCCCGTGCGTCTCCAGGTCACTCTCGGCGACCGCCAGCCAGCGCTCCTGCCGCTCGCGGGCCAGCACGTTGCCCAACGCGTGGTCGAGGTCGAGGCTCCCCCGGTCGCGCTCGCTGAACGAGCCCTCGGGCACGTAGTACGGGTTCTGACAGACGATGCCCTCGATGACCAGCCACGGATGGGCGCAGACCACGTCGAACAGCGCGGGGTCGCGGAACCGGCCGCGGTCGTACTGACAGATGACCGCGCTGGCGAGCGAGTGCATCGCGCCTGTGACGAGCATCTCGTAGTGGATCAGGCGCTCGTGCGACGGATCGGACGGGATCGTCCAGGCCATGTCGCCCACTCCCCGCGTGCCCTCGTAGCCGGCTGCCTCCGCCTCCCGGGCCAGCTCGTGGACGAAGCGCAGCACCGCCTCGGCGTCGAACTCGCCGGGGGCGGCCGGAGCGGCGGGCACCAGCTGGAGGGCGGCCGAGCCCAGCGCTCCGATCACGTCCAGCCCGGTGCGGGCAAGCGCCTGAGCGGCCGCGTCGTTGTCCCGGTAATCGTGCATGTACACGCAGCAAAGCCCCTCGTCGAGGCTGGCGCGGAAGAGGGCGGCGGTCAGGCCGAGCTGCTCCTCCTGGGTCTCGTAGATGTGCCCTGCGTGCACATGCTGCGATAGGCGCAGCTTCCCACCGCGCGCCATGCGCGCCTCCGAACCCCCGTTCATCACGCGAGTTTACGGTGCCCACTTTGGGGCGGGTGTTGCGCAAATGTTGCGCTCCGGTCGACGGCCGCGGGCGCATCCCCGCGTCGCGCCCGTCGACCGGACGACGCGCTGGCGTGCGGATCCCCCTACTGCACCCGGTACGACGAGCCGGCGTGCCTCCTCGCCTCCTCGTCATCGTCCCCGTCCTCCTCCCCGTCCTCCTCGTCCTGGCCATCCTCGCCGTCCTCGGTCTCCATCGACACGCCGCCGTTGCGCCGGCCGTCCATCTCGACGTCGGCCTGGACCGCCTCGGCGAGCAGCGCCCCGAGATCGGTGTGGATCCGGCCCAGGTACTCGAGCATGCGGTCGCGGGACTCCCGCAGGCGCTCGGTCTCGGCCTCCATCCGCGCCTGCTCCGACATCGCCTTCTGGTGCGTGCGCGAGGCGGCCTCACGCGCCTGCTCCAGCGCGTTGTGGACGTCCTCCCTGGCCTGGTTGCGCGCCTCCTCGACCGCGATGGCGGCCTCGGCCAGGATCCGCTCCCGCTCGCTCGTGGCGTCGGCCAGGGTATCGCGCGCCTCCGCCTCGACCTCGGCGGCACGCCGGTCCGCGCGCTCGATCAGGTCCTGCGCCTGCCCCTCGGCCTCCTCGACCAGCGCCCGGCCCCGGCTCCTGGCCTCCTCGACCAGCAGCTTGGCCGACGTCCCCGCCTGCTCCAGCACGCGGCCCGCCTCGGCTCCGAGGTGCTCGAACGAAGGTGGCGCCTGATTGCGCAGGCCGGCGAGCTCGGCCCGCATCTGCGCGGCCCCGCGCTCGGCCTGCTCCGCCCGCCGGCGCTCGGCCGTGACACGGATGGACAGGTCCTTCAGGAACGTGTCCACCTGTTGACGTTCGTAGCCGCGCAGTGCGACGGGGAACTCGGGGATGCGAATCTCGGCATCCAGGCTGGACGCGGGGCCGTGCTCGACCAGGCTCATAGGATCTCCTCAGCGAACGACCAACTTTCCCTCTCAACACCGCGACGCTCCAGCCCCGGGCAGGCGGGAGGTCGAGCCAGGGAACGCTGCGAACCGCTCACCCTCCCAGGCAGTCGCCAATTGTCGTCGCTTCGCACCGCGAACCGCAATGGCGGCGACGCCCGCGCATAATAGAGGCTTGCGTCCGCACTGGTGGAGCGGGGAGACGTGGCGCCGCGGCCGGCTGGTGATCGCCGGCGCGATCGTGGTGGTGATCGCGGCGGCAACCACCGGCGGCGTCTGGCTCTCGCGCCGGTCCGCACAGGATGACGCGCGAGCGGCGGCGCTCAGTCGGGCGATCGCCAATTCCGCCCGGCCGACCGCGGCTACCCACCCCCAACCCCCCCGGG
>DASYBH010000440.1:0-10391 GCA_036500885.1 Candidatus Dormiibacterota bacterium | reverse complement strand
CCGCCAGGTCGCCGATCGTGCCGCCGCCCAGCGCCACGACCACGCCGGCCCGATCGACGGCCGACGCCTCCAGGAAGTCCAGGACGCGCCCCAGCTCGTCGAGCGTCTTGGCCCGCTCGCCGGCCTGGACGGCGTGCACCTCGGCGCGGACGCCGGCGCCCGTCAGGCCCTGGAGCGCCGGCTCGGCCCAGTGCTCGGCGACCACGTCGTCGGTCACCAGGGCCGCCGCGGTGGCGCCCATCTCGCGAACGAGCCGGGGCAGCTCCTGCAGCGCGCCATGGCCGACCAGGACCGGGTAGGGGCGGCCCGGCACCTCGACCGTCACCCGTGCCACAGCTGGAACACCTCCTCTGCCACGACCTCCGGCGGCCGGCTCGCGTCCACCCGGTGGTCAGCCTCGCGGTAGCGGGGCAGGCGAGCCTCCAGCAGCGCGCGCAGGCCCGCCTCGTCGCGGCCCCGCAGCAGGGGCCGGTCCGCCCTCGGACCGACCCTGTCGAGCACGACGGGCAGCGGCACGTCCAACCACACACTGACGGCGCGTTCGCGGATCAGAGCCCAGCTGTCGTCCCGCAGGGGCGTGCCTCCACCGAGCGCCGCGACCGCGCCCGGCGCCAGCGCCTCCAGCAGCAGCCTCGCCTCCAGGTCCCGGAACGCCGCCTCGCCGTCGCGCTCGAACAGGTCCGCGATGGCAAGCCCGCAGGCCGCCTCGACCATGGCATCGAGGTCGTGGTAGCACGCGCCCGTGCGAGCGGCGACCAGCGAGCCGACGGTGGACTTGCCGCAGGCCATGAAGCCGATCAGGGCCAGCGGCCGGCGAGCGGTCACAGCGCCTTCCGGACGCGCTCGGTCAGCAGGAACACCCGGTCGCGCAGGCGCTCCGGCGAGGGGACGTGGTCGAACCGTTCGGTGCCGCCGGCGCCGGCGGCGTCGATCTCGAGCGAGCCGTAGTCCAGCAGCCGGCCGATCAGGGTCTGGTCGGTCGAGACGTCCTGGACGCGGTCCAGCGGGATGACGCGGCTCGATCGCCGGAGCACGCCCTCCTCCAGGATCACCCGTTGGTCCGTGACCGTGAGCGAGTCCTCCATCCAGCGCACCCAGAGGCTGATTGCCGACAGGACCAGCAGGGCGAGCATGAGCGTGCTCGTGAGCAGACGCAGCTCGCCGGGCAGGAGGTTGCGGGCAGCCACGTTCACGACCGCCAGGACGGCCACGGTGGCCACCAGCATCGGCGTGACACCCCTGGCGACCACGATCCAGTGGCGGTGGACCGGCGGAAAGGCAAGGCTCTCGCCTGGGAGGAGCTGCTTGGGCATCGCGGATTGCGATTCTAACGATGCGGCCGAGAAGTCAGTCGGTGGACGTCCGGCCGGATCTCTATCTGAAAGGGTTGCAGCACAAAGCCACGAAGGACGCGAAGACGCACGAAGGAATAGGGATCGGGGGATCGGCTGGAGCGCTGAGGCTCACCTCGAGACCCTTCGTGCTCTTCGTGGCTTCGTGCTTCAGACCAATTTCGAAAAACATTCGTCGAGTGGGCCGGCCGCTCTCCTCCTACGAGGCGCCCAGGGTGAAGAGGCTCGCCAGGGCTCCCGCCGCGAGGAACGGCCCGTACGAGATGGAGTCGCGCATGCCGCGCAGCCGCAGCGACAGCAGGCCCACCGCCACCACGCCGGCCAGGATGACGCCCACCACCACCGCGTTGAACGTCGGACGGGGCCCGAGGATCAGGCCCAGGAACGCGCTGAGCTTGACGTCACCGAAGCCCATCGCCTCCGCCTTGAAGACGACCCGACCGGCCTCCGCGATCGCCAGGAAGACCAGCCCGGTCACCAGGCCCGTCAGGACGGCGGGCACCAGACCCAGGTGGGGCGTCACCAGGCTCAGGACGAGGGCGGCCACCGCGCCAGGCAGGAGCACGCGGTCCAGGACGAGCTGGTGCTCCAGGTCGAAGAAGATGACCTGGACGAGCACCGCGACCCACAGGCTGCGGATCAACAGCGCCGGGCCGGCCCCGATGCGCCAGCCGAAGAGCCCGAAGAGCGCGGCGGTCAGGAGCACGGGCCCATAGCGCTGCCATGCCCTGCGGCCAGGCTCCAGCCCCTCGCCGCGCGCCAGCCGCACCGACGCGACCCGGACGACGACGCCGGCGACCGCGCCCACCAGGGCCCAGCCGGCCGCGATCAGCAGCGTCATTCGGGCGCGATGTCCCCGACCGGCAGGGCGTGGCGCATGGCTTCCACCGGCGCCTCGAGGTGCGTCCAGGCCTGGAAGGCCGCGGCGCCCTGCGCCAGCAGGACGCTCCAGCCGTCGACGCAGCGCAGGCCGAGGCCCCGCGACCGCCGGATCAGCGGGGTGCCGCCGGTGACGTACACGAGGTCGACCACCGCTCCTCGCGGCGGCAGGAACGCGGGCCGCAGCGGCATCTCGCCGTGGCGCCCCAGCGGCGTGGCGTTCAGCACGACGTCGGCATGCCGGGCGAGGTGCTGCCACGACGGGTCGCCCCACTCCAGCACCTGGCCGGGCAGCCCCGCGCCGGCCTCCGGCCGCCGCGCGACGAAGGTGATCTCCGCCCCGGCCAGCGCGACCCCGGCGGCACGGGCCGAGCCGCCCGCGCCCAGCACCACGGCGCGGGCGCCGGCAGGCTCCACTCCGACGGCGCCCAGCGCCACGCGGACACCGGTCACGTCGGTGTTCGAGCCGATCAGGCGGTCGCCGTCGCGCCGGATCGTGTTGACCGCTCCGGTCGCCACCGCGTCGCCCTCCAGCTCGTCGAGCAGCGGCATCACGGCCACCTTGTGGGGAATCGTCACGTTGGCGCCGACGGCGGCCGGCGCACGCAGCGAGCCCACGGCGGCCGGCAGCTCCTCGGCGCTCACGTCGAGGAGCTCGTACGTCCAGTCCAGCCCGACCGCGCGGAAGCCGGCGGTCTGCATGGCCGGGCTGGCCGAATAGGCGATGCCATGGCCCAGGAGCACCACCCGCCGCACCGCACCGCTACGCGCCTCTCCAGAAGTTGTGCCTGTAACTCCGGGCGCGCTCATCTGGGGGGACACCCGAAACTCCGACAAAGTCCTGGGGTGGCCGGAAGCAAGGGCTTTGCCCGAGTGTCCGAGCGCGTCCCACCAAGGTCACCCAGCCCCGGCTTCAGACGCGAAGCGCTGGGCCGGAGGCCGCCCAAACGTCCCAGACAGACGGGGGGGTTCCGGAAGGAGGGGCCTGCCCCCCCTTGCACCTTAGCCGGGCGCCAGTCCGTACAGCGCCTGCTGTCGGTTGTGCTCTGCATAGGTCTTGGCATAGCGCGTCACCCCCTTGGCGTCGGCGAAGAAGAAGAGGTAGTCGGTCTTCTGCTGGGTGATGCAGGCGTTGATGCTGGCCAGGCCTGGATTCGAGATCGGTCCCGCGGGCAGGCCCGGGTGCAGGTACGTGTTGAACGGCGTGTCCTTCTGCTTCTCCGGGTCGGTCAGCGGGCCCTGCGGCTTGTTCAGGCCGTACAGGACGGTGACGTCATCCTGCAGCGCCATCCTGGCGGCCAGGCGGTTGTAGAAGATGCCGCACACGATCGCGCGGTCGGGGTCCTTGAAGACCTCGCGCTCCACGATCGAGGCCAGCGTGATGATGTCGAACAGGCTCTCGGCGGGCCGGCCGGGAGCGGGCTGCGCCATGGCCGCCCGCATGTCCGGGGTCACCTGCTGCCCGAAGCGGCCCAGCTGTCGTTTGACGAGGTCCTGCGCGGTGTTGCCCCGGTTGAGCTGGTACGTGTCCGGAAACAGGAAACCCTCCAGGTTCTGCGGCGCGTTCGCGGGCCGGTTGGCCAGGAAGTCGTACTGTGCGCCGGCGGCGGGATCCTGGGCCGCCGCCAGGTAGTCGGCGGCCTTGCCGATGCCGGCCTGCTCGACCTTGGGCGCCATGACCTTCATCGTGGTGCCCTCGGGCAGCGTGACCGAGACCTGCTGCAGACGCGCATGCCCCATCGCGTTGACGAGTTGGGCCATGCTCATGTTCCTGTTGAGCACGAAGTCGCCGGCCTGGATGGACGCCTGCTGGCCGGAGCCGTAGCGCAGGTAGACCAGCAGCACCTCGGCCTGGCGGATCAACCCCTTGGTCGCCAGGTCGTTCGCGATCTGCGTCGTGCTCTCGCCCGGATCCACGTGCACCTTGACCGTCTCGGACTGCGACGAGACCGGCACGTTGACCTGATAGTTGTACCAGTCATAACCGCGATTTCCGGCGAAGCCGCATCCGACCAGCAAGAACACCAGGACCAACAGCCTCTTCATCAGGACCCCCCCTCGTCCTCGGCTTCCAGCAGCGCGAGGACCCGATCGAACTCCTCCTGGTCCACCGATTCGAGCCCGGCCTCGGTCTCCTTGAGCAGCAGGACCTGCTCGGCGTCCTCGGCGGCCTCCACCAGGTAGTACGTCTTCCCATCCGCGTCGAAGGCGTCGTGCAGGAGGAACCGGCGCTCGGCGCCGACCTCGTCGAGCAGCGTCACCTCCGGCTCCGGCACGTCCGTCACCGCCTCCCTCCAGCGGCCGCGTCCAGGTACGACTGCAGGATCAGCGCGGCCGCGACCTGATCCGACAGCTGCCGCCGGCGGGCCCGGCTCGCGCCGGTGGCGAGCAGCGCACGCTCCGCCGCCACGCTGGTCAGGCGCTCGTCGACCAGCGTGACCGTCAGGCCGCTGGTCCGGCGCAGCTCGTCCGCGAGCGCGCGCGCGGCCTTCGCCTCGGGCCCGACGCCGCCGTCCAGGCGGCGCGGCAGCCCGACCACCAGCCCGGTCGCCTCCTGCTCGCGCGCCAGCGCGGTCAGGCGCTCGACCAGCGTCGCCGCGGGCTCGGCGGGCACGGCCCCCAGCGGCTGGGCGATCGTGCCGGTCGGGTCGCTCACCGCCACACCGACCCGCCGGCTGCCCGGATCGATCGCCAGGATCCTGCCCATCTCTCCTCGGACCTCAGGCAGTCTTCGCGGCCGTAACCGGATCAACGCTGTAATCGATGTAGATCCGCCCCGCGGAGAGTGGCATGAGCGGCAGCGGCGGCGTCTGGCTGATCACCGAACGCTTGACGGGCAGGGTGGTCAGAACGTCGTGCGCCTGGGCGGCCGACTTGCCCGCGAGCTGGCCCTTCACCCTCTCGACGTCGATCTCGGGCGCCAGGTAGCCGCTGGCGCTGCCGTTGAAGTCCAGGTGCCCTCCCGCGGCGGCCGTCACCGTGAATGCGGGCGCGACCCTGTTCGTCGTGATCTGCTGGCCTCGGGGCACCTTGCTCATGAGCTTGTCCGTGAACGCGCGCACCACGTCATCGGCGACGTAGTAATCGCCCTCCGCGGTCAGGTTCAGCGTCGCGGTGAACGTGGGTGACGGATCGTCCGCGTTGTGCGTCGTCTTGAAGTCCTCGTTCTGGAAGATCGGCGGGTTGACGAGCGTCTCGCCCTTGTCCTTCTGAGCGCCACGGCCCAGCTCGTCGGCCATCTGCTGGCGCAGCTGCTGCTCGAGCGCGGCCTTGGCGCTCTGGATGTCCGAGGTCTGGATGACCGTCTGCTTCTGATCGTCGGTGCCCCCGCCGGTCGGATCGCGGTTCGAGCCGGTCAGGCAGTTGTTGTACTGGTTGGCGTCGATGCCGGTGATCTGGCCGGCTCCCACGTTGCCCGTCTGGCCCGCCTGCACCGCCTTGATGTCCACGGTCCGCTCCTGGTTCTGGCCGACCGAAACATCGCCGAGCTGCGCGAACACCGCGCCCGTGGTGCTGCGCAGCCGCTGCCCGTTCGGGATGGCGAGCGCGAACGGACAGGTGTTGACGAAGGTGAACTGTCCCGCGGAGGGCTGGCCTGGCGTCACCTTGGTGCCCGTCGCGTTGCCGCCGGTGTTGGCGGACTTCTGGAGGCTCACCGTTCGCACGTGCACCGGCCCCTTGCCCGGTTCGGAGGTGATGTCCACCGGCGTGGAGAACGGCTGCGCCTGCGCCACCAGGGTCACGCGGGCCGTGGGGAAGTACAGGAGCACCGCCGCGACGCCGACCAGCAGGAGGAGGACCGCACCCGCGTAGAGCACGTACTGCGCCTGCTGATACTGCCCGAGAGGTGACGGCAGGCGGCGCGGCGCGGCGATGCGGATGCGCGTCAGCCCGGCTGGTGAGGCCGCCCGCGCGGCGCGCCCCGCACCCGCGAGACGGCTCACGAGCGCCTGGAGCGCCGGCGGCGCGCCCGAAGGCGGGACGCCGGGGCCGGCGGCGCCGGGAACCGGACGACCACCCGGCAGCTGGAAGCCCCCGCCACCCGGACGGAGCTGCCCCCCGGGCGGGTTCCGCGGACCGCCGGGAGGGGGCGAGCCGGGCACCGGGCGCCGCTGTCCCGACGAAACCGGCGCCGCCTGACCAGGCGCCCCGCCGTTGGGCGCGGGCGCCGCGGGCCGGAACGCGCCGAATCCGCTCTCCTCGGCCAGCCGCTGCACCATCGGGTCAGGCGACCAGATGGACACGCGCTTGCCGAGCCGCGTCGAGTACTGCTTCAGGAGCTGGAAGTTGAACCGGCTCTGTCCGAACCGCGCCCGCAGCGGCACCACCAGGTGCACCTCTTCGGCAGAGCTGCGCCGGATGCGCTCGATGATCGCCGGGACCTCATCCTCGACCTCGACGTGAATGGGCTCAGCAGCCATGACCAGGCTCCGTGCTCAGACCTTCATGGCCTTGAGCACGCCGCGCATGACGCCGTTCACCGTGTCGCGCTCCTCCGTCTCGACTCGCAGCGCATGGTTGGCGAGCGCCAACGGACCCACGTCCTGCGGCGAGAGCAGCTGTCCCGTCGTGTCGATCAAACTGTGCGCGTCGCTCGGGGTGAGCAGCCGCGCTCGTGGTTGGTGCTCGAAGGGGAGTCCCTCCGCCCACATGTTCTTTCGGAGCTCGTTGGCCAGCTCCGGCAGCAGGCTTCCGCCGCCGCAGACGTAGATATTAGACGGAAGCACCTCGCCCCTGGCAAGTTCCCGCAGGCACAGGGCCAGCCCCTGGAGCAGCACCTCGGCATCGGTGAGCAGGAGCTCGCTGACGGTCTGCTCCTGGTCCGGGGGCAGCAGCCGCTCCGAATGGCGCAGCTTGCGCGCCTCCGCCTCGTGGTAGCTCAGACCCAGGTCGGCCGCCAGCCGGCGGGTGAACGCCTGGCCGCCGAGGCCGAACATGCGCGTCCCCTCGACACCCCCGCCTCGCAGCAGCGCGACGTCTGTGGTGCCGCCGCCGATGTCGATGAAGATCCCTCCGAGCTCCCATGCCTCGTCGGCCGCGCAGGCGCGGGCCAGGGCATAGGGCTGCGACACGGTGCCGGCGATCTCCAGGTCGAGCTCGCGGGCCACCGCCTCCAGCGAGGCGACCTGCGGCGCGGGAGCGAAGGTGTTGAAGACCGTCACCTCCAGGTTCTGCCCCTGGAAGCCGATCGGGTTCGTGACCGGATAGCCGTCGATGCGGCACTGGGTGATCGCGGAGTGGACCAGCCGGACCTCCCCCACCTCGCTGTACGAGCGCTCCAGCTCCAGCAGGTGCTGCGCCTCGCGCAGCGCCCGCTTCTCCACGAGCTGGAGCATGTTGCGCAGCTCCGACTCCCGGACGCGATCGCCCGGCCGCTCGCGGGGATAGGCGATCGAGGACGAGAACCCCTTGACCATCTCGCCCGCGATCCCGATCACCACCTGGCCGGGCACCGTGCCGGCCATGTCCTCGGCCGCCTCCAGGGCGCGGTTGCAGGCGTCGATCACCAGATCTACGTCCGCGATGGCGCCGCCGGCCATCGCGTCAGGGTGCTGCGGCTCCCGGCCGACGCCGAGCACGGCTCCGGTGGGCGCCTCGCGACGTACGACGAGCGCCTTGACCAGGTCGCTGCCGATGTCGAGCGCCGTGAAGTGGCGGTAGTAGTCGTCCCTGCTCTTCAAGAACCGGAATTGGCTCACTGCAACGAGGCCTCTACCTCGTTGAACGCCTCAACCGCCGGTTTGGTAAGCCTGCCCTGCGCGAGCTCGTCCTTTCCGCCCCCCTGGCCCAGCAGCGGCGCCAGGCCCCTGGCGGGGTGGAGCTGGGCGAGATCGCGCGAGACCTTGACCACGAAGTTGGACTCGTTGGCCACCGCGACCACGCCGCTGCCGCCGAGGGCCTCCAGGTAGCGATCGGCCCAGCCCCGCAGGTCACCGGCGCTCGCGGCCGGCACCTGCTCCAGGATCAGCGGGACGCTCGCCGGCCGGCGCCGAGGCCCGCCGTTGGAGCCCCGCACGTGCGCCGTGCGCACCTCGTCGCGCAGCCGCTCGACCGCTCGCTCCGCCTCGCGCAGCGCGCGGCGCAGGTCGGCCACCCTGGCCGGGACCTGCTCGGCAGGGACCCCCAGGCTGCGCGCCGCCTCGCCGAGCGCGGTCAGCTGGCGGCGCACCAGCCGGTCGGCCGCCTCGCCGACGGTCATGTCGATGCGCCGCAGGCCCTGGCCGGTGCTGGCCTCCGAGGTGATCAGCGCCAGGCCCACGTCGGCGGTGGTCTCCACGTGCGTGCCGCCGCAGAACTCGCAGCTCCAGTCGCCGAAGCAGACGACGCGCACCCGGTCGCCGTACTTCTCCTCGAACAGGTGCGTGGCGCCGGTGGCGACCGCCTCCTGGTACGACAGCACCCGGGCGGTCAGCGGCAGCGCCGACCGCACCTGCGCGTTCACCCTGTCCGCCAGACGCTCCAGCTCCTCGCCGGTCAGCGCCCGGTCGAGGGGGAAGTCGAACGTCGTGTGGTCCGGGCCCACCCAGGAGCCGCGCTGCAGGTTGCGACGCCCGAGCAGCTCCTCGAGCGCCCGGTTGAGCAGATGCGTCGCGGTGTGGTGCCGCATCACCTGGCGCCGGCGCGGGCTGTCCACGGCGGCGACGACCCGGTCGCCGACGCGGATGTCCCCGATGCGCACGCGCCCCAGGTGGGTCACGACGCCCTCCATCGGCCGCTGCGTGTCCTCGACCACCACCTCACCGTCCAGGCCGGTCATCAGGCCGGTGTCCCCGACCTGGCCTCCGGACTCCGCGTAGAAGGGCGTCCGGTCCAGGTAGACCTCGACCTCGTCGCCCTCGCGAGCGTGCGTCACCTCGACGCCGTCGCGCCGCAGGTGCGCGACCGCGGCGTTGACCCGCAGCTCCGCGTAGCCGACGAACTCGGAGGGGGGCAGGCCCTTGAGGTCGGCCCAGCGGCGTCCGGTGGCCCGCCGCGATCGCTCGCGCTGCTGCGCCATGGCCGCCTCGAAGCCGGCCTCGTCGACGGTCAGCCCTCGCTCGTGGGCCAGCTCCCGCGTGAGCTCCCGCGGGAAGCCGAACGTGTCGTGGAGGCGGAAGGCGTCATCGCCGGGGATCTGCGAGCCGTGATCGGCGGCCAGGTGGTCGAACAGCTCCACGCCGCGCTCCAGGGTGCGGTTGAACGCCTCCTGCTCGCCGGCGATCGCCTCACGGACGTCCTGCTCGCGCTCGACCAGGTACGGGTACTGGTCGCCCATCGTGGCCACGACGACCGGCACCCCGTCCGCCAGCGGCCGCGAGAGCCCGATCCGGCGCGCGTGCAGCGCCGCGCGGCGGAGCACGCGGCGGAGGACGTAGCCGCGGCCCTCGGTGGCCGGCACCACGCCGTCGGCGATCAGGAAGGTCGCGGCCCGCACGTGGTCCGCGATGACCCGTTCGGACATCCTCGTCGCGCCGCTGGACGACTCGCGGACGAAGGCCAGCAGCGGGCCGAACAGGTCGGTGTCGAAGACGTTGGACACGCCCTGGACGATCGCCGTCACCCGCTCCAGGCCCATGCCGGTGTCGATCGCCGGCCGGGGCAGCGGCGGCAGGCTGCCGTCCGGCTGCTTGTCGAACTGCGGGAAGACCAGGTTCCAGAACTCCAGGAAGCGGTCGCACTGGTCTGGGTAGCAGTCCGGCTGGCCGCAGCCGAACTCGGGGCCGCGGTCGAACCACAGCTCGGAGTCGGGACCGCAGGGCCCGAGCTCGAGGCCCCACCAGTTCTCGGCGTTGTCGTAAATCCAGGCCGGCTCGACGTCCGTCTCACGCCGCCAGATTTCCCTGGCCTCCTCGTCGCTCGGGTGGACCGTGACCCGGATGCGGTCCTTCGGCAGGCCCAGGCCCCGCTCGGGATCGGTCACGAACCCCCAGGCCAGCGGGATGGCCGTCTCCTTGAAGTAGCCGCCCGTGGGAGCGAAGTTGCCCAGCATCTCGAAGAAGGTTCCGTGCCGGTCGGTGGTGCCGACCTCCTCCAGGTCGCCGGTGCGGAAGCACTTCTGGCAGGAGGCCAGGCGCTCGGACGGCGGCGTGCGCAGGCCCAGGTAGTAGGGCTGCAGCGGCTGCATGCCGGCGGAGTTGAAGAGCGTGCTGGGGTCGTCCGCCGGGACCAGCGGCGCGCTGT
>DASYBH010000439.1:0-8919 GCA_036500885.1 Candidatus Dormiibacterota bacterium | reverse complement strand
GGTCGCGCGGCGGGTCGGGCGCTGGGATAGGCAGAACCCGAGCGTAGCCAGAGGAGATGAGGCGAGGCCAGCGAGAGATCATCATCGTCCTGTGAGACTCCCGTCGCGGACCGTCCCGGTCGTTGGCTGGGCCGCTGCCGTGGCCGGGCCGATCCTGCTGACCGCGGTACTGGAGCGGGCTGGAGCGGGCGAGAAGCGCTTCTACGTCTTCCTCTACCTCGGCCTGGTCGCGGTGCTGGGCGTGGTGCGTGGCCTGTGGCCGGGCCTGGTCGCCGCCGCCGCGAGCTTCCTGCTGATCGACTACTTCTTCGTCCCCCCGGTCGGCACGCTCACCATCGCGGGCGAGCAGGACATCGTGAACCTGCTCGCGTTTGCCGGAACGGCCAGCGTGGTCGGCCTGCTGGGGTCGCAGCGGCGCCGGGCGCTCCTGCAGACGAAGGCGCTCGCCGGTGACCTGCGCCGGACGAACGCCGAGCTGGCGCGGCTCAACAAGGAGCAGGCCGCCGCCGGCCAGGCCGCGCTGACGCTGGCGCGCACCCAGGAGCAGATCCGCGCCCTCCGCGAGGTGGACCACGCGCGCCGGGACCTGCTGGCCAACGTGTCGCACGAGCTCAGGACGCCACTGGCCACCATCCTGACCGAGAGCACCCTGCCCCTGACCGACGCGGACGGTCACGACGAGGCGGTGCGCCGGCTGCGTGCCATTGCCGGCCAGGCGCGGCGCCTGAAGGCGCTGGTGGACGACATGCTGGACATGGCCGTGATCGAGTCCGGCACGCTGGAGCTGCACCTGGAACCGGTCCGGCTGGCCGACGCGATCGAGGCGTCGATCGAGCGGCTGCACGCCACCTCGCCGGAGCGACGGGTGGAATGGGAGGAGGACGCCGCCGACCTGGACGTGCTCGCCGACTGGGACCGCCTGCTCCAGGTCCTCGACAACCTGCTGGCCAACGCCGATCGCTTCGGTCCGGCCGGCACCCCGATCGAGGTCCGGGCCGGCCCGGCAGAGGCCGGGTTGGTCGCGGTCCGCGTCCGTGACCACGGCCCCGGCGTGGCGGCTGAGCTGAGGCCGAGGCTGTTCGAGCGCTTCCTGCGCGGGCCGGCCGAGGGTGGGGTTGGGGGGGTCCCGACGGGGACCGGCCTGGGTCTGGCGATCGTCAGGGGGCTGGTCGAGGCCCACGCGGGAACGGTGGCGCTGGTGGAGGGGGACGGCCCGGGCGCGTCGTTCCGCTTCACGCTGCCGGTGGCGGAGGAGACGGGTTGAGGCCGAACATCCTGATCGTCGAGGACGACGCGGCGCTGCGCGGCGCGGTCCGATCGATCCTGGAACGCGGCGGCTACGACGTCCAGGTGGCCGCCGACGGCGCGGCTGGGCTGCGGGAGCTGGCGACCGGCGCGTACGACGTGGTCCTGCTGGACATCGGGCTGCCGTTCGTGGACGGCTGGCGGATTCTCAACGGGCTCGAGCCGGGGCGCATCCCGTCCGTGATCGTCATCAGCGCGCGTGGCAGCGAGCGCGACAAGGTCCGGGCCCTGGACATGGGCGCCGACGACTACCTGGCCAAGCCCTTCGGAGCGGACGAGCTGCTGGCCCGCATCCGGGCCGTGCTGCGGCGCGCGAACCCGGCCGCCGTGGCGTCGGCCGCCGTTCGCGCCGGCGACGTGGTCGTCGACCTCTCCCGTCGCATCGTGCTGCGGCGCTCGGAGGAGGTGAGGCTCTCGCCGACCGAGTACGGGCTGCTCGCCCAGCTCGCCAGGCGGGCCGGCTCGGTCGTCGACCACCGGACGCTCCTGCAGGAGGTCTGGGGGCCGTCGCACGCGCACGAGCGGAACTACCTCTGGACCTTCGTCCAGCGCCTGCGCCAGAAGCTGGAGGACGACCCGCGAAAACCGCGGCTGATCGTCAGCGTGGGCAGCCGCGGCTACCGGTTCGGGTCACCGGAGACCCGAGAGGAGCCCGACTCCGCAATTCGTTGAGGGTTCGTTGAGGGGGCCGCCCCTAGCCTCGTGGCATGCCACTCGACGTCTGGATGCTCGGCCTGCTCCTGCTGCTCGCCGTGAGCAGCTTCGCATACGTGGCGGCCCTGAGGAGGCTCCCCTGATGGCGCAGTACGCCGCGGCCGGCGTGGTCGCGCTGCTCGTCACCGTGTACCTCTTCGTGGCCCTGCTGTTCCCAGAGAGGTTCTGAAGGTTGGTCCTCGACATCATCGGAGTCGTCATCACGTTCCTCGCCGTGTTCGTGGGGGCGTGGTTCATCGGCCCCTACCTCCACAGGGTCTTCACCGGCCGGCGGGTGTTCCTGACCCCGGTCGTGCGGCCGGTGGAGCGCGGCTTCTACTGGCTCTCGGGGATCAAGGAGGACAGCGAGCAGACCTGGTGGATCTACCTGGCCGCGATGCTCGTCGTCCAGGTCGTCAGCCTGCTCATCTCGTACGTGATCTTCCGGGTCCAGGACCATCTGCCGCTCAACCCGGTGGGCCTGGGGCCGGTGGCGCCCGACCTGGCGCTGAACACGGCCATCAGCTTCACCACCAACACGAACTGGCAGAACTACACCGGCGAGCAGACGATGTCCTACCTCAGCCAGATGCTGGGGCTCGCCACGCACAACTTCCTGTCGGCCGCGACCGGCATCGCCCTGGCCGTGGCGCTGGTGCGCGGCATCGCCAGCCGCACCGTCAGGACGATCGGCAACTTCTACGTCGACGCCACCCGGGCGATCCTCTACGTCCTGCTCCCGATCGCGTTCCTGGCCGGGATCATCCTGGCGTCGCAGGGCGCGATCCAGACCCTCGGCAGCTATCCCGTCGCGCACACGCTGGAGGGCGTCCAGCAGACCATCGCGGTGGGCCCGTTCGCGTTCCAGGAGGCGATCAAGGACCTGGGCAACAACGGCGGCGGCCCGTTCAACGCCAACAGCTCCCATCCGTTCGAGAGCCCCAACGGCTTCACGAACAACTTCGAGATCTTCCTGGAGCTGTTCATCCCCTTCGGGCTCGCCATCATGTTCGGCCGCTGGGTCGGCAACGTGAAGCAGGGCATCGCCATCGGAGGCGCCATGGCCCTGGTCCTGGTGGGAGGGACCGTGATCGCGGCCGGCGCCGAGCAGGCCGGCAACCCGGCGCTGACGTCGGCCGGCGTCAGCCAGGTCAGCAGCTCGACGCAGGCGGGCGGCAACCTGGAGGGCAAGTCGGTCCGCTTCGGTCCGATCTACTCCGCGGAGTTCGCCGCCTCCACCACCGGCACCAGCACCGGGTCGGTGGACTCCTCGCACGACAGCTTCACGCCGATCGGCGGGATGGTTCCGCTGGTCCTCATGCAGCTCGGTGAGATCACGCCGGGCGGCGTCGGCGCCGGCCTCTACGGCATGCTGATGTTCGCCGTCATCGCCGTCTTCATCGCCGGCCTCATGGTCGGCAGGACGCCGGAGTACCTCGGCAAGAAGATCGAGTCCAAGGAGGTCCGGCTGGCGTCGCTGACGCTGCTCCTGGGACCGGCCGCGATCCTCGGCTTCACCGCGGTCTCGGTGCTGTTGGCGGCCGGCAGGGCGGGCCCCCTGAACCCGGGGGCTCACGGCTTCACCGAGATCCTCTACGCGTTCTCGTCCCAGTTCGGCAACAACGGCAGCGCGTTCGCCGGGCTGAGCGGCAACACCGTGTACTACAACGCGATGGGCGGCTCCGACATGTGGATCGGACGCTTCCTGTTCGTGATCCCGCTGCTGGCCCTGGCCGGCGCGCTGGCCGGCAAGAGGGTCGTGCCCGCGGGCCGGGGCACGTTCGCCACCGACACCCCGCTGTTCGCCGGGCTGCTGGTCGGCGTGATCCTCATCGTCGGCGCCCTGACGTTCTTCCCGGCCCTGGCGCTGGGGCCGCTTCTCGAGCACTTCCAGCTGGCGGCCGGCCAGCTGGCGCACTGAGGTGACCATGGACCAGAGAGCCCGCACGGAGCAGTACCAGCGCCGCCGGCAGTCCAGCCTCTGGGACCGCAGAATCATGGTCCCGGCCATCGCGGACAGCTTCAAGAAGCTGGACCCGCGGTGGCAGGCGCGCAACCCGGTCATGTTCGTCGTCGAGGTCGGCTCGGTCATCACGACGATCGTGTACGTGGCCGGCCTCTTCCAGCAGGGCAGCAACGAGCTGTTCGTGGGCCAGATCGCGATCTGGCTGTGGTTCACTGTGCTGTTCGCCAACTTCGCGGAGGCGGTCGCCGAGGGCCGGGGCAAGGCGCAGGCGGCGAGCCTGCGCCGGACCCGCTCCGAGCTGACCGCCCGCCGCCTGACCGGCGGGCGCGAGGAGCGCGTGCCCGCGCCCCAGCTGCGCAAGGGCGACCGGGTCGTGTGCGAGGCAGGGGACGTGATCCCGGGCGACGGCACCGTCGTCGAGGGCATCGCCTCGGTGGACGAGTCCGCCATCACCGGCGAGTCGGCGCCGGTCATCCGGGAGGCCGGCGGCGATCGCAGCGCGGTGACGGCCGGCACCCGGGTCCTCTCCGACCGCATCGTCATCGAGGTCACCGCCAACCCGGGCGAGACGTTCCTCGACCGGATGATCGGGCTGGTGGAGAGCGCGTCGCGGCGGAAGACGCCGAACGAGATCGCGCTCAACATCCTGCTCGCCGCCCTGACGATCATCTTCATGTTCGCCGTCGTGACCCTGCAGCCGTTCGCGCTCTACTCGGGCACGTCGGTCTCGATCACGGTCCTGATCGCGCTGCTGGTGTGCCTGATCCCGACCACGATCGGCGCGCTGCTGTCGGCGATCGGCATCGCCGGCATCGACCGGCTCCTGCAGCGCAACGTCGTGGCGCTCTCGGGCCGCGCGGTCGAGGCCGCCGGCGACGTGGACACGCTGCTGCTGGACAAGACCGGCACCATCACGTTCGGCAACCGCCAGGCGTCGGAGTTCCTGCCGGCGGCCGGCGTGACGATGGACCGGATCGTGTCGGCGGCGGCGCTCTCCAGCCTGTCGGACGAGACGCCCGAGGGGCGCTCGATCGTGACTCTGGCCGGCCGCCTGGGCGGACCGGACGGGACCGACGGGCAGCCCGCCGGCATGACGTTCGTGGCCTTCTCCGCGACCACGCGGATGAGCGGGGTCGACTTCGACGGCCGCAGCATCCGCAAGGGCGCGGCCGACAGCGTCGCCGAATGGGCCGGCACGCGCCTGCCCGAGGACGTGCGGACGGCGGTCGAGACGATCGCCCGGTCGGGCGGCACGCCGCTCGTGGTGGCCGAGAACCGCGCGGTCCTCGGCACCATCCACCTCAAGGACATCGTCAAGCCCGGCATCGCCGACCGGTTCGCCGAGCTGCGCCGGATGGGCCTGCGCACGGTGATGGTCACCGGCGACAACCGGCTGACGGCGGCCAGCATCGCCAGGGAGGCCGGCGTGGACGACTTCCAGGCCGAGTCCACGCCCGAGGACAAGCTGGAGCTGATCAGGAGCGAGCAGACGGACGGCCGCATGGTCGCCATGACGGGCGACGGCACCAACGACGCGCCCGCCCTGGCCCAGGCCGACGTGGCCGTGGCCATGAACTCGGGCACCCAGGCGGCCAAGGAGGCCGGCAACCTGATCGACCTGGACAGCGACCCCACGAAGCTGATCGAGATCGTGGAGGCCGGCAAGCAGATGCTGATCACGCGCGGCGCGCTGACGACCTTCAGCATCGCCAACGACGTGGCCAAGTACTTCGCCATCATCCCGGCCATGTTCCTGGGCGCGCTGCCGGCGCTGGGCGCCCTCAACGTCATGCGGCTGAACAACCCGAGCAGCGCCGTGCTCTCCGCCGTCATCTTCAACGCCCTGGTCATCGTCGTGCTGATCCCGCTGGCCCTGCGCGGCGTGCGCTATCGCCCGATCGGAGCGGCGGCGCTGCTGCGACGGAACCTGCTCATCTACGGCATCGGCGGCATCATCGCCCCCTTCGCCGGCATCAAGGTCATCGACGTGATCATCACGGCGGTCCACCTGGCCTGAGGAGCTGACAACACATGCTCGCTTCACTCCCGTCCGAGCTGCTGCGGTCGCTGCGGCTCACCGTGGTGGTCTTCGCGGTCACCGGTCTGATCTATCCCTTCGTGGGCACCGGCCTGGCCCAGCTGCTGTTCAACCACCAGGCCAATGGCAGCCTGGTCACGAAGAACGGCCAGGTCGTCGGCTCCTCCCTGATCGGCCAGCAGTTCACGAGCGACAGGTACTTCCACGGCCGGCCCTCCGCGACCGTGGACGCCAACACCAACAAGCCGAAGCCGTACGCGGCCGACAACTCGGGCGCCAGCAACTTCGCGCCCTCCAACCAGGCGCTGATCGACCGGGTCAAGAAGGACGTGCAGACGGTTCGTCGGCAGAATGGTCTGAGCGCCGACCAGCAGCTCCCGGTGGACCTGGTCACGACCGACTTCAGCGGCCTCGACCCCGACATCTCGGAGGCCGCGGCGCTGATCCAGGTCGACCGGGTCGCGAACGCGCGCCACCTGGACTCGGCGAAGGTCAGGGCCGTCGTGGAGCGACACGTCCAGGGCCGTATCCTCTGGGTGTTCGGTGAGCCGCACGTGAACGTGCTGGACGTGAACCTGGCCCTGGACGGCGGGGAGGCCACCTGACGGACGCGCTCACGCCCGCCCAGCGCACCGGTGCGGAGGACTCGACTGCCGGCCGGCGGTCGAGCCCGTCGCCGCCGCGGGGGCAGCTCAAGATCTACCTGGGCGCCACGCCGGGTGCGGGCAAGACGTTCGCCATGCTGCGGGAGGCGCACGAGCTGCTGGACCACGGCCACGACGTGGTGGTCGCCTACGTGGAGACGTACGACAGGCCGCGGACCGTCGAGCTCCTCGAGGGCCTCGAGGTCCTGCCACGGGTGCAGGTCCCCTACCGCGGGACGACGCTCGAGGACATGGACCTGGACGCGGTGCTCGCCCGCCGGCCCGAGATCGCGATCGTGGACGAGCTGGCGCACACGAACGCGCCGGGGCTGCGCCACCACAAGCGGTGGCGGGACGTCCAGGAGCTGCGCGACGCCGGCATCGACGTGATCTCGACGGTCAACGTCCAGCACGTCGAGAGCGTCAAGGACCTGGTCGAGAAGATCAGCGGGATCACCGTCCGCGAGACGGTCCCTGACCGCGTCCTGGACGGGGCGGACGTGATCCAGTTCATCGACATCGCGCCGGAGGCGCTCCGGAAGCGGATGCGGCACGGCAACGTCTACACCCGCGACAGGGTCGAGACGGCGCTGGAGAACTTCTTCCGGGCCCGCAACCTGACGGCCATGCGCCAGATCGGCCTGCGTCTCGTGGCCGACTCGATGGCCAGGTCGCGGGACGTGGTGAGCTCGCCTGAGGACGTGCTCGTGGCGGTGTCCTGCTCCGCCAGCTCGGAGGAGCTGATGCGCCGCGGGGCGCGCCTGGCACGCCGGAGGGGCGGCTCCTGCATCGTGGTCACCGTCCAGCCCGGTGCCGGCCCGACCCAGGAGACCGAGCGCCTCCGGGAGCTCGCCGAGCAGCTGGGCTGCTCGTTCGCCGTGCTCGGCGGCCGCGACGCCGCCGGCGCGATCATCCAGGCGGCCAGCGACGTGGACGCCGAGCACGTGGTGATCGGCGAGGCGAGCGGCGGGAGCAGCCTGGACCGGCTGCGCCCGACGCTGGTCGACCGGATCATCGACGGGCTGCGCGAATCCGACATCCACGTGATCGCGCGGATCGGTCACCTGCACGAGCTGGCGCCGCGCGCCGTCAGGCACGGCGGGACCGACGCACGCCCGGATCCGATGACGCTGCTCGGAGAGCTCTCCTCCAACAGCCTGCGGCGGGCGATGCTCAGGGTGTACCTCGGCTACGCGACCGGCGTCGGCACGACGACGGCGATGCTCGACGAGGGCCGGCGCCGGGCCGGTCGCGGCACCGACGTGGTCGTCGGTTCCTACCGCGTGCATGGCGACCCGTACCAGGCCCTGGACGGCCTGGACGTGCTCGGCGGCATGCGCGGCGCGCCGGCCGAGCGGGCGCTCGACCTGGATGCGGTCCTGGCGCGGAACCCGGAGGTGGTCCTCATCGACGACCTCACCGGGCTCGACGTGGGGGGCCGGCCGAGGATCGAGGCCGTGCCCATGCTGCTCGACGCCGGCATCACGGTGCTGGCCACCCTGCACCTGCCCAGGGTGCGGAGCGCGGCCAACGCGATCGCCAGCCTCCTGGGCCGCCCTCCGAGCCCGCGGGTCATCGCAGACGAGCTGGTCGGCCTCGTCGACGAGTGGGAGCTCGTCGACCTGCCTCCCGACGTGCTGCTGCGGCGGATCCGCGAGGACGCGATCCTGACGCCCGCGCGGCTCGCCGTCGGGATGCAGCGCGAGCTCCGTCCGTCCGTCCTGGCCATGCTCCGGGAGACCGCGCTGCGGATGATCGCCGACCACGTGGACCGGCAGCTGGTGGAGGACCTGCGGGTGGCCGACGGAGGCTCGCCTCCGGAGGTCAGGGGCCGTGTCGTGCTCTGCCTGCCGCCCTGGCCGGGCCTCGAGGATCGCATCAGGAAGTCGGCCCAGTACGCCAGGGCGCACGACGCCACGTTCACCGTCGCGTCGGTGCGCGGCAGCGGGCTCTCCCGCGAGCAGAAGGCCCAGCTCGGCGCCTACGCCGCGCTCGTCCACCAGCTGGGCGGGGAGCTCATCCGGCTCGAGGGTCGGAACGTCGCCAGGACCCTGGCGGCGTTCATCCTGCGCTCGCTCGCGACCGAGGTGATCCTCGGTCACCGCCGCCGCGCTCGCTGGTTGCCCTGGGACACGGCCAGCGAGCTGATCCGCCTGCTCCAGGGCGTCGACATCCACATCCTGCGGCGGTAGGACAGCGCCCCGCGGCAGCGGGCTCAGCGCATCCCGGGCGGCCGGCGAGTGCCGCTCCAGCGCCCCGGCAGTCGCCGGTTC
>DASYBH010000438.1:0-10722 GCA_036500885.1 Candidatus Dormiibacterota bacterium | reverse complement strand
CGTCCGTTCGTCTAGCGGTGCGCCGGTGGAAATGGGAGGGCAGGCGCGGCCCCCACCGCGCCTGCCGCATCCCTGGTGAAAGTTCCCCCTCGCGATCAGGTGGGTTCAGTACCCCAGACGAGCTTCCCGCTGATGTAGACGGTCACCTTCGAGCTGTCCGCGAGGCTCGTGGCGGCCGCGTTGAACGAGTAGTCGTTGGTCTGGTTGTAGGTACTGTTGTCGGACTTGAAGATCCGCTCCTGGAGGTCGCCGGTCGCAGCCCCCGCGTTCAGTGTCCGGCTGGCGAAGCCGATCTGCAGGTACGTGTCCGCGTTGGTGCGCGCCGGGCTCACCGCGACGAACGTCCCGTGGAGGTTCGCGCAGCCGTCCGGCGTGAAGTCGCAGGCCCAGTTCTGCGCGGAGGTGCCGTCCGCCGTGTACCAGTAGCGGATCGTCACCGTGCTCAGGTCGACGCCCGCCGTCCCCGTGTTCACGACGACGAGGTGTGGCGTCAGCGCGCCCACGGTCGCGCCAGTGCTGCTGCCCGCGGAGTACTGCGCCTTCAGGGCCGTCACCAGCACCGGCGTCGGCACCGTGAGCGTCTGCTTGATCGCGTTCAGCTGGTTGTCCTTGTTGGTGTTGACGGTCAACCAGTCGTCGGCCAGGATGCCGCCGGTGTCACCCGAGTCCGGGTTCCACGACCAGAAGGTCCAGCTGAACGAGTTGGCGCCGTTCGCCGACGTCGAGCCGAGGTAGTTGATCAGGGCGCCGAACCACTGCTGGTCCGGGGTGTCGTCGAGCTTGGTGCCGAACTCGCCCAGCAGCACGGGCGCCGTGCCGTTGACGCGGAGGTAGCCCCAGGTGGAGCCCCAGAGCGCGGGCATGTTGTTCGGAAACGTCGGGTCGCTGAACCAGGTCTGGTTGAAGACGTCTGGCGAGTAGTCGTGTGGCGAGTAGACCAGCCGGTTGGGGACGCTCAGGCGGATCGGGTTGGCACCGGCCGCCTTGAGGTTGCCGCCCCACCAGTAGCTGGAGCCGCCCGCCGTCTGGACGCCCTCGACGATGATCAGCCAGTTCGGGTTCACGGAGAGGATCGCGTTGCCGGCGCGCTCCGCCGCCAGCCGCCAGTCGATCGTCGTGTCGCCGCAGCCCCAGCAGGCCGGGTCGTGCGGCTCGTTGTGCAGGTCGGCGCCGATCACGGTCGGGTTGTTGGCGTAGTGCTGCGCCAGCATCTGCCAGTCGGAGATCCAGCGCGACTCCGGCACGCTGGAGGTGTACCAGAGCGCCGTCTGCTGGCTCGAGTCGGGCCGGTGCCGGTCGAGGTAGATCTTCAGCCCGATCTGGCCCGCGTAGGCCACGATCTTGTCCATCACGCCGAGCGGGTTCAGGCCCTGCAGGTCGGTGTTCTTGCCGTTGCTGAAGTCGATGCTGTTCGGCATCGTGCCCGGGAGGAACATCTGGTTCGTGTAGGGCATCCGGATGGTGTTGTAGCCAAGGCTCTTCATCTGGTTCAACATGTCGCGGTAGTCGCGCGTCCAGAGCCCGTGGACCGTGAAGTTGGCCGTCTCGAAACCGAACCAGTTGACGCCGGCCATCCGGACCGGCTGGTTGTTCGAGTCCAGGATCAGGTTGCCGGAGGTGTGCCAGTAGCCGGCGCCCGCCGCCTGGGCGGGGACCTGGCGGACCGCCTGGCCGACGACCAGCGACAGCAGGACGGCGAGCACGACCGCGCACGCGCGGCGCCATCGGGCCGGCCCGACCGCCTCCCGGACGATGAGCATCGGATTCACTCTGTCTCCCCCGCATCGGGCACGCGCAGGTCGCGCCCAACGCTGAAACCGGCCACCCCCGGAGGGATCTCGATCCCACACGGCGGACCTGGCCGTCTACGACGATTCTTCTTCTCTCCTAGGGTGTGAGAGCGCGCTCACACACTTGATAGGACAGTCCATGGCGGCTGTCAAGTACCAAGATCGATGGGATGACGCTCCAACTTGACGGATCCGGCGCCGTCAGGGCTCTTGAATTGGGAACGCTCTCACGCCTGTGCCGGCGGAATCGCTCATGAGTGGCCGGCGGAGTCGCCTCAGGCGGAGACGGGAGGCCGCCGCCCCGCCCAGGGCCTGGCCTGCTCCAGCTGCGCCGCCAGGCGGAGCAGCGTCGCCTCGTCGCCGTAGCGGCCGGTGAAGTGGCTCCCGACCGGCAGGCCCGCCTCGTTCCAGTGCAGCGGGACCGACATGGCCGGCTGGCCGGTGATGTTGGCGAGCGGCGTGAACGGCACCCACGAACCGGCGACGATCAGCGGCATGAGCGGCTGGTCGGGCGGCGCGTCGAACCTGCCCAGCGGAAGCGGCGGCTCGGCCAGCACGGGAGTGAGCCAGACGTCGAAGTCGGTGAACCAGCGCCCGACCTGGCGGCTGAAGAGCTGGAGCTGGCTGACGGCGAGCAGGTAGTCCGCCGGGCTTCGGGACGCGCCGATCTCGCGCATCGCCCAGGTCAGCGGCTCGAAGTCAGACTCGACCGGCGTCCTGCCGGTGTGCAGCGCCCAGCCCGCGATGGTCGTTGCCACGCCGGCCATGTAGAGCATGACGAACGCCTCGGTGAGCGAGTTGCCGTCGATGCCCGCCGGCACGAACTCGAACACCTCGTGCCCCAGGTCCTCGCAGAGGCGTGCCGTCTCGCCCACCGCGCGCACGCAGTCCTCGTGTATGGCCACGCCCGTCGGCGCGGCGGTGCTCACCGCGATGCGCAGGCGGCCGGGATCGGCGCCGACCTCCTCGAGATATGCCCGCGCCGGCGCCGGCGCCCAGTAGGGGTCGCCGACGTCGGGGCCAGCCGTGGCGTCGAGCAGCGCCGCGCTGTCGCGCACGCTGCGGGTCAGGGCGTGCTCGCAGACCAGGCCGTTCAGGGAATCGCCCGTCGACGGGCCCAGCGGGTTGCGCGCCCGCGTGGGCTTGAGGCCGAAGAGGCCGCAGCAGGACGCGGGGATGCGGATGGAACCACCGCCGTCGTTGCCGTGGCCCATCGGCACCATGCCGGACGCCACGGCAGCGGCCGTGCCGCCGCTGGAGCCGCCAGGCGTGCGGCCGGTGTCCCACGGGTTGCGCGTCGGCCCGAACAGGCGCGGCTCGGTCGTGGGCAGGATGCCGAACTCGGGTGCGTTGGTCTTGCCGACCACGACCAGGCCGGCGCGCCGCTGCCGCAGGACCAGCTCCTGGTCGTGCGTGGAGACGTGGTCGGCGAGGAAGGCGGAGCCCTCCGTGAGGCGCACGCCGGCGTGGTGGGCGGTCAGGTCCTTGAGGACGAACGGGACGCCGGTGAACGGTCCCTGCGGCAGCACGCCCGACGCGCGCTCCAGCGCCCCGTCGAACATCGGGGTGACCACCGCGTTGAGCGCGGGGTTGAGCTGCTCGATGCGCCGGATGGCGGACTCGACCAGCTCACGCGGCTGGACCTCGCGCCGGCGGACCAGGTCGGCCTGCGCCGTGGCGTCGAGGCGGGCGAGCTCGTTCTCGTTCACCGCGCCAGTGTGGCGCACCCACGCCTTCAAAAGGTCACTGGGCGGCCGGAAGCAGGACGACTGATTCCGAATTTGTCTGAAGCACGAAGCCACGAAGAGCACGAAGACGCACAAAGGGCTTCGAGGTCAGCTTCAGCGCTCCAGCTGATCCCCAGATCCCATTTTCCTTCGTGCGTCTTCGTGTCCTTCGTGGCTTCGTGCTGCAACTCATTCAGCTAGTCGCCCGCTCGAACGGGCACCGCCCCATCCGAGAACCGGGCACACTTCACGCGCGGCTGACGACCCAAACCGCGATCTGCGTTCGCGAGCGCAGGCCCAGCTTGCCCCGGATGCGCTCCAGGTGCCCCTCGACGGTCCGCTCCGCGATGACGAGCTGGTCCGCGATCTGCCGGTTGGTCAGGCCCCTCGCGACCAGCTGGGCCACCTCCCGCTCGCGCCGGGAGAGCGGCCCCCAGCCCCCGCTCGCCGCCGCTCCCGCCGGCTCCCGCCCCATCCTCGCCTCGGCCACCGCCTCGTCGATGCTCATGCGCGAGCCGTCAGCCAGGGCGGCGTCCGCCCGCTCCGAACCGACGAGCGCACGCGCCGGCTCCATCACCAGCGTGCGGGCCAGGTCCAGCCAGCCCGGCGGGAGGGGCGCCAGGATCGTGTCCTGCAGCGCGACCGCGGCGCCGAACAGGCGCAGCGCTCGCTCGGGGCCGCCCTCCGCCAGCGCCAGCGCGCCGCCGATGTACAGGGCGCCGGAGATGGCGTGGCGGTTGCCGGACTGGTGGTAGATGTCGAGCGCCTCGTCCAATCGGCCGCGCGCCCGCGCGTGCTCCCGGTCGAAGTAGTCGATGATGGACAGGAACAGCACGCCGTTCACCACCAGCCAGCGGCTGTCCGGCCCGCTCGCCTCGGCCAGCGCCTGCTCCAGAGGAACGCGCGCGCCGGCCATGTCGCCGGCCGTCAGCCGCAGCTCGCCGATGGTGATCAGCGTGTCGATCCGCAGCTCGACGTCCGTGGCCATCGCCAGCGCCTCGTCGAGGCAGGCCGCGGCGCGCTCCTGGTCGCCTCCGTAGGTGTGGATCGACCCCAGGATGTTCAGCATCCAGCCCGCTCCGAGCTCGTCATCGAGCGCGCGGAAGGCGGCCAGCCCGGCCTCTCCCAGCTCGGCGGCGACCGCGAAGTCCGCCTGCCAGTAGGCCGTGCGCGAGAGCCAGAAGAGGGTCCTCGCCCGGTCGGCCGGCGCCAGCGACGGCATCTCCAGCACGCCCCGCAGCCAATCCCGCCCCTCGCTCAGGTGACCGCGCAGGAGCCAGAACCACGCGAGGGCGAGCGTCAGCCGCACCCACTGGTCACGGTCGTGCGCGCGGCACCACTGCAGGGCCGCGCGGAGGTCGTCGTGACCCGCCTCCAGCTGCTCCAGCCACTCGGCCTGGCCCGGCCGCCGCTGGAACGCCGTCGACCGCTCGGCCTGCGCCAGGAAGTGGCCGGCGTGGCGGCGGCGCACCTCATCGCCTTCGCCGGCCTCCACCAGACGCTCGGCGGCGTACTGCCGGACGGTCTCCAGCATCCGGAAGCGCGTCCGCACGGCCGGCGTGCCGGCTGGCGACACCAGCGACTTGTCGACCAGTCCCGAGAGGCGCTGGAGGATCGTCTCCACGGGCAGGTCCGCACTCGCGCCGACCGCCTCGGCGGATGCCAGCTCGAACGGACCGGCGAACGCGGACAGCCTGCGGAACAGCTTGCGCTCGTCCTCGTTCAACAGTTGATGGCCCCAATCCAGCGCCGCACGGAGCGTCTGATGCCGGGGCAGCGCCGTCCGGCTGCCCCCCGTGAGCAGCCGGAAACGGTCCTCCAGTCGCGCCAGGATGTCGTCCACCGACATCATCTCCATCCGCGCCGCCGCGAGCTCGATGGCCAGGGGGATGCCGTCCAGCCGCTGGCAGACGCGAGTCACCGCCCCCACGTTCGCGGACGTCAACGCGAACCGCGGTTGGACCAGGGCCGCGCGGGCGCGGAACAGCTGCACCGCTTCGACGCCGGCCAGCGCCTCGAAGCCGGCCTGGCCGTGGTTGGCGCCGGGAACCTCCAGCGGGCCGACGCGCCACACCTGCTCGCCGGGCACGCGCAGCGGCTCGTGGCCGGTGGCCAGCACGCGCAGGCCGGGACACTGGCGCAGCAGGCTCTCGACCAGGCGGGCGCAGGCGTCGAGCAGGTGTTCGCAGTTGTCGAGCACCAGGAGCAGCTCGCGATCGCCGACCTGCGCGAGCAGCGCGGTGGCGAGGGACTCGCCGAACTGCTCTCGCAACCCCAGCGCGACCGCGACCTCTCGCGCCACCAGGCTGGGGTCGATCAGCCCGGCGAGGCCGGCGAACCAGACGCCGCCGGGGTGCTCGCCCATCGTCCGGCGACCCAGCTCCAGGGCGAGTCGCGTCTTGCCCAGGCCCGATGCGCCCGCGATCGTGACCAGGCGGGCCTCCCGCAGGGCGCCCGTCAGCTGTGCCAGCTCGGGTTCGCGGCCGACGAAGCTGGTGAGCTGGACCGGAAGATTGCTCGGGGGAAGCGCCTGGGCCCTCACACGCGGAACGCTCAGTGTGCGAAACCTCCCCACGCTGACGCAAGGGACATCATCGCGCGGGTGATGTCAAGAATCAGGTACTTTCCCCCGTGCCTCGAGCTCGACGCAGCGGCTAGCCTTCATGCGGTGTCCAGAGGTTGAGCTCGCGATGGGATCATCGGTCTCCTCGGGGTCGGAGATGCTAGCGCGGGACAAGGAAGACGACCTGCCCCCCCTGCCCCCCCTGACCCCCCGGCAATTGAGGGGGGGAGTTGAGGACACGGCGGGGGACACCGCAGACGACCGCATCAAGCGGGAGCTGGCGCGCGAGCTCCACGACCAGGTGGTCCAGGATCTCACGGCCATGCTCGTCGACCTCGAGAACTTCAAGCGGGGCCCATTCGACAGCCAGGCCACGGTACTCCAGGTCGACTCGGTGCAGGGCGGTCTGCGCACCATGCTGGGCCGGCTGCGCGGCATGCTCTACGGGCTGCGCGGCGAGGACGTGTGGGAGCACGACCTGCCCGAGACCCTGCGGATCTTCGCGGTGGAGTACTCGCAGCGCGTGGGCGTGCGCGTCCTCGTCAGGGTCGCCCGCGACTGGCCGGACCCGATCCGGCGGACCACCGCCCAGCACATCCTGCGCATCGTTCAGGAGGCGGTCAGCAACGCCCACCGGCACGGCGAAGCCACCTCGATCCGGGTGAGCCTGCGGCTGACCGACGGCGGCTTCGCCCGGGTCACGATCCAGGACGACGGTCGCGGCATCCCCTCGGACGAGGGTGCGAAGCCCGGGTTGGGCATGCGCGGCATGACCGAGCGGGCGCTCCTGATCGGCGGCACGATGCACGTGGAGAGCGCGCGCGGCCGGGGCACGACGATCCGGGTGCTCTTTCCACAGGCGGCGTTCGGCCACGGCGAGATCGGGATGCCGCTGCTGGACACCGGCGCCGGCGCGACGGGCCCGGGATAGCACGCCAGGCTGGCCTCACGGCCGGGCATCGACGACGCCGTCACTCGGGACCATCCGCGGGCTGTGTCACTGACAGGACCCTGGTCACTGCTTAGACTGACGTTTGGTTGCAAACTGTGCTTGTCTTTCTCGTGGGGCTGCTGGTGGGTCTGGTGGTTGGAACCGCGATCGGGGTCATCGTCATGGCCGCACTGGTCGCCTCCTCCCGACGTTAGAGCGTCGGTCAAGTAAGATCTGTTTACTGCTTGACTGGCGCCTAGCACAGGTAGCCGCAGGCTGCGGTTGACCCGGGCTCGGGCCGTGCCGCCCGAACCGCCACGCGTGTCCCAAACCATCGGGACATCTTGCCTGTGACGTGGGGTTCGCGGGCCGGCGCACTCTCCGACCCGCCCATTCAGTTCGTCGCCGGCTGACCTTACTCTGACGCAGTCACATCAGCAGGGGAGGCCAGGGAGCACATTGCAACTCGCATACCAACCGACAGACCAGTCTGACTCCGGCGAGATCACGGTCGTTCTGCCGCGGAGGCCCTGGTATTCGTACAGCGCCACACTGAAGAGGGTGCTCGACCTGGCGCTGGCGAGCGTGGTCCTGTTCGCGACGCTCCCCATCTGGCTGGTGATCGCCATCGCGGTCAGGATCGACTCGCCCGGTCCCGCGATCTTCGTCCAGGAGCGCGTCGGCCTGCGGGGTCGCCGCTTCCGGTTCTACAAGTTCCGCTCGATGACCAACGGGGCCGACCGGATGAAGTCCCAGCTGCGCCACCTGAGCGAGGTGGACGGCCCGGTCTTCAAGCTTCGCATCGATCCCCGCGTCACTCGAGTCGGCGGCTTCCTCCGGCGAACCAGCCTGGACGAGCTGCCCCAGCTCATCAACGTGCTCAAGGGCGAGATGAGCCTGGTCGGGCCGCGCCCGCCCGTCCCCGAGGAGGTCGCCCAGTACCGGCCGAGCGACATGATCCGCCTGGCCGTCAAGCCCGGCCTCACCTGCTGGTGGCAGGTCAGGGGGCGGTCCGGCGTCGACTTCGAGACGTGGATGGCCTTCGATCGCGAGTACGTCTACGGGCTGTCCTTCCTGGTGGACGTCAAGATCCTGCTGCAGACCTTGACGGCGGTCCTGAGCACCCGCGGCGCGTACTAGCGCGCCGAAATCATCGTGCTGAACGTCGTCATCGCCGCTGCCGGCCTGCCTGCCGCCGCGGCCAGCCTCTACCTTCTCGTCCTGGCGCTGGCCAGCTTCCGGCGGCAGCGGCCGCCGCGGCCGGCGGGCCCGCCGCCGCGATTGGCGGTGCTGGTGCCGGCGCACGACGAGGAGGAGCTGGTCGGCCGCTGCGTCGGCTCGCTGCGGGCGCAGACCTATCCCACCTCCCGCTATCGGGTGGTCGTGATCGCGGACAACTGCGGCGACCGGACCGCCGAGGTGGCCGGCGCCGCGGGGGCTGAGGTGTACGAGCGCCGCGACGACCGGCTCACCGGCAAGGGCCACGCGCTGCGGTGGGCCATGGACCGGCTGCTGGCCGAGCCGGAGCCGCCGGACGCCGTGGTCGTGGTCGACGCGGACTCGATCGCCGGACGGGACCTGCTGGCCCACCTGGCGGCGGCGCTGGCGGACGGCGCCGACGCGGCGCAGGCCGAGTACCTGGTCCTGGCCGATGGCGAGTCGACGCGCGCACGCCTGGTCGCGGGCGCCTTCCTGCTCTTCCATCGCGTCCGCTTCGGGGGCAGGGCGGCGCTCGGCCTGCCCGCCAGCCTGGTCGGGAACGGCATGCTGTTCAGCCGCCGCCTCCTCGAGACGCACCCCTGGAACGCGTTCACCGGCGTCGAGGACCTGGAGTACACCATCGACCTGCGCCTGGCCGGCGTCCGGCCGCGCTTCGTCGCGGCCGCGACCGTGGAGGGCCCGGTGCCCCACGGGTACCGGGGCATGCGGGGCCAGCGCATGCGATGGGAAGGCGGCCGCTGGCACGTCGTGCGCGGCCGGCTGCTGCCGCTGCTCGGCCACGCCCTGCGCCGGGATCCGGGCGTGATGGATGCGGTCATCGACCTGGCGGTGCCGCCGCTCGGCCTGCTCGCCATGGGCGCGATGGCCGGGACCGCCGTCGCTGCGGCCGCGGTCGCGCTTCGGTTCGCGACCGCCTGGAGCCTCTCCCCCTGGCTCCTGGCCGTGGTCGCCCTGACGGCCTTCGTGGTGCTCGGTCTGCTGTCGGCCCGCGCCCCGGCGTCCGTATGGCTCGCCCTGCTGGAGAGCCCGCGCTTCCTGGTCTGGAAGGCGCTGACCTACTCCCGCCTCGCCCGCGGCTTCGACCCGCGGCGTTGGGAGCGCGCCGACCGGTCGCGGGCCGGCGCGGGACCGCCGGTATCCACCGACGCAGCGCAGCGATGTACTGGGGGGCGCGTACGCGGTGGATACCAGCGAGCCCGCGTCCAGGTCGGCGGCGTGCCGATCGACCGGCTCGACATGACCGGAGCGATGGCGCTCCTGCGCGACGCCCTCGCCGAGGGCCGCCAGGTCCAGGTGGCGACGGTCAACCTGGACTTCCTGGTGCGGGCGCGGCGGCACCCGGAGCTGCGTGCGGTCCTCACCCGCAGTGAGCTCAACGTGGCGGACGGGATGCCCGTCGTCTGGCTGAGCAGGCTGCTGGGCAGGCCGGTGCCCAGCCGCGTCGCCGGCGCCGACATGGCGCCGAGGCTGGTCGCCGAGGCCGCGGCACGGGACGCCGGGGTGTTCCTGCTCGGAGGCGAGAACGGCGTGACGGAGATTGCCGCGCGCCGGCTGATGGCGGAGCACCCGGGCCTCCGCGTCTCCTGGTATGCACCGCCTCGCGCCCGGCTGGAGGAGATGGACAGCGACCACCTGGTCGAGCTGGTCGTCGCCTCGGGGGCGCAGGTGCTGCTGGTCGCGCTGGGCAACCCCAAGCAGGAGCTCTGGATCGCCCGGCACCGGCACCGCCTCCCTCAGGTCTCGATCGCGGTCGGCGTCGGCTGCGTGTTCGACCTCTGGGCGGGCCGGGTCCGGCGTGCGCCGGCGTGGATGCGGCGCACCGGGCTGGAGTGGCTGCACCGACTGATGGCGGAGCCCAACCGGCTGGCCGGCCGCCACGCGACGGGCATGCTCTGGCTGCTCGTCCTCGCGGGCGGCGCCGTGCTGGAACGCGCCCGGCCGGGACGGTAGGTCACGCTGGGCCCCGGTGCCCTGGCCAAAGGCGGTGAACATTCGGACGGACGATTAGCTGAATGGGTTGCAGCACGAAGGCACGAAGGACACGAAGACGCACGAAGGAATAGGGGATCTGGGGATCGGCTGGAGCGCTCAGGCTGACCTCGAAGCCCTTTGTGCGTCTTCCTGCTCTTCGTGGCTTCGTGCTTCAGACCAATTCGGAATCAGCCGTCCAGGTTAGATCTCGACCAGGCCCTTGCGGACCGCGTAGAGGACCGCCTGCGAGCGGTCGTAGATGTTCAGCTTCTCGTACATGTTGCTGACGTGGTTGCGGACCGTCTTCTCGCTGATCTTCAGCTTGAAGGCGATCTGCTTGTTGGCCATGCCTCCGGCCAGCAGCTTCAGGATCTCGATCTCGCGGCCCGTCAGGCCGTCGTAGAACTCCTTGGGCGTCGTGGTCCCGGTCAGCATCTCCAGGACCCGGTTGGCCACCGCGCTCGCCATCACCCGCTCGCCCGCCATCACGGCCAGCAGGCTGGAGACGATCGAGTCGGG
>DASYBH010000437.1:0-3872 GCA_036500885.1 Candidatus Dormiibacterota bacterium | reverse complement strand
CCGATCCCGCCCGCGGCATCGTCGAGGCGGACGCGACGGTCCCGCCGGGCACGGAGCTGCGTCTGCCGCCGGCCGGTTGGGAGTACCGGTGCGGCTTCGTCATATGCGAGGCGCCCGACCCCGAGATCTGTCGGGCGCGGCTCGTCGCGGCCGTGGCGGAGGCCCAGGTGGACTGGGAGCCGCTCGCGGAGCGGACCTCGCCGCACGGAACGCCGGACCAGTGATCGAGGAGGAGCGCGACCGGGCCGACGCCGCGACGGCGCAGCTGGGCCTCCTGCCTTCGCTGCGCGCGCTGCCCCGGCCGGTCGTCCCGCTCCTGGTGGGCGTGGCCATCAACCGGTCCGGTTCGCTGGTGTCCGCCTTCCTCGTCCTGTACCTGACGTCGATCGGCTTTCCACCGGGACAGGCCGGCATCGCCCTCAGCGCCTACGGCGTGGGCACCGTCAGCGGCATCATCGTCGGCGGAAGGGTCGCCGACCAGCTCGGGCACCGGCTCACGATCGGCCTCTCCTCGATCGCGACCGGCGTGCTGGCGGGCTCCATCCCGTTCGTGCACCCGTATGGCCCGCTGCTCGTCGTCTGCGCCGGCGCCGGACTCATGAGCCAGCTCTTCCGGCCGGCCGCGGTCGCCCTGCTGGCGGAGCTGACGCCGCCGCAGCGGCTGGTCCTCACCACCGCGGCCTACCGTGTGAGCTTGAACGTGGGGGCGACCCTGGGCCCCCTGCTGGCAGCCCTGCTGCTCACGTGGTCGTTCACGATCCTCTTCATCGCGAACCTGGTCGGATCGGTGGCGTTCGGCGCGCTGGCGCTCGTCAGCCTGCCCAGGGTCTCCACCACTGCCGCCACCTCGTCCGGCCAGGCGGTCAGCTACCGGGGGGTGTTCTCCGACCGGCGCTTCCTGCTGATGGCAGCCTCGCTGCTCGCGATCGCCACGGTGGAGGTGCAGTTCCTCTCGATCCTGCCCATCACCGTGCGCGCTCACGGGCTGCCTCCGGTCGCGTACAGCGTCCTGGTCGCCCTGAACGGCCTCCTCGTCATCCTCGTGGAGCTGCCGCTCACACGGGTGACGCAGACCTGGCCGATCCGAAGGCCGATCCTGATGGGGACGGCGCTGATCGCTCTCGGCATCAGCCTGTACGGCGTGGCCGGCACGTACGCGCTCCTGCTGGCGGCCACCGTCGTCTGGACGATGGGTGAGATCGTGTCGGCGCCCTCGGCGGCCGCCTATCCGGCGCTCGTGGCTCCCCCCGCGGCCCGCAGCCGGTACATCGCGACCGCCACCGCATGCCAGACCCTCGGCTACGCGGTCGGTCCGGCGCTCGGCACGCTGCTGTTCCAGTATGCCGGCGGCCTGGTCTGGATCGCGTGCGCCGCCCTCGGGGCCGCCGCCGTCGCCATGGTGGCGATCAGCGTCCGTCAGCCTCAGACGCTCCACTGAGCGTCCACACAGGAGGGAATGCAGACGTGTCATACGTGCTCGGCCTGAACCTGAGCCACGATCGGTCTGCCTGCATCGTCCGGGACGGCGAGATCGTGGTCGCAATCGAGGAGGAGCGGCTGGACCGCATCAAGCACTCCGAGGGCTTCCAGGTGCAGGGGCATTTCGAGCGCCTGACGAAGAGCCTGCCGATGCGTTCGGTGGTCTACTGCCTCGACAGCGCGGGCATCGGGCTCGACGAGCTGGACCTCGTCGTCGGCAACCGGCCGCTCGGCGATGGCGCCGTCCACCGGATCGCGCGGGAGCTGCCCATCAGGGACAAGAGCAAGATCCGGGCCCTGCCCTGCCCGTCGCACCACCTGGCGCATGCCTGCGTCACGTACTACTGCTCCCCGTTCGACAACGCCGCGATCCTGGTCGTGGACCAGGCCGGCAGCCGGCTGCCGAACGAGCGCGACATCGAGAAGCATTCTCTCTTCGTCGGCGAGGGGACTGACATCAAGTTGGTGGCGACGACCACCTATCCCGCCGACTACTCCGACATGAGCCTCGGCCTGTTCTACGACTTCTTCACCGTCCGCCTGAACTTCCTCACCCGGTACGGCACGCCCACGTTCGGCGTGTTCGAATGCGGCGGCTATCCGGAGGCCGGCAAGACCATGGGCCTGGCACCCTACGGACGGCCTCGTCCGGACTGGGGCGACTGGCTCCACCCGGACGGGTTCGACGTACGCGTCTCGCAGGAGAGCCTCGAGGCCACGTGGAGCCGGCTGCTGGCGGCGGAGGGCCAGGGCTACGACCCTCGCCGGGAGCGCTCGTGGCAGCACGGGTTCGCGAAGGACATCGCGCGCAAGGCCCAGGACGAGCTGGAGCGGGCGATGCTGCACCTAGTCGCCCAGGCGCGCGAGCGCACGTCCACACCCAACCTCTGCCTGGCGGGGGGCATCACGCTGAACTCGGTGGCGAACCAGCGCATCAGGACCGAGAGCGACTTCGACGACGTCTTCATCCCCGGCCCGTCCGGTGACTCCGGCACCGCGATCGGGCTCGCTCTCTACGGCTACCACGTCCTGCTGGGAGGCACGCGCAGGCATCCGCTGCGGACGGCGGCGCTGGGGCGCATCTATCCGCGAGAGCACATCCAGGCGGCGGTGGCCCGCCTGGGCGCCGGTCTCACCTGTTGCGAGGTCTCGGTGGACGAGGTGGCCGCGCGGCTCGCCCGGCACGAGGTGGTGGGATGGTTCCAGGGCCGGTCCGAGATGGGCCCGCGAGCGCTCGGCCGGCGGAGCATCCTCGCCGACCCGCGCCACCCGGGCATGCGCGACTACCTCAACGAGGTCGTCAAGCACCGGGAGCCGTTCCGGCCCTATGCGCCCTCGGTGCTCGTGGAGCACGCGGAGAGCTGGTTCGACATGAGCTACGAGAGCCCGTTCATGCTCCTGGTGCCGTCCGTGCGGCAGGACAAACAGGCGGCCGTCCCGGCCATCACGCACGTCGACGGCACCGCGCGCGTGCAGACCGTCCGCCCCGACGTGGATGAGGTCTACCACGAGCTGATCGGCTGCTTCCACCGCCGGACGGGCGTCCCCCTGCTCCTCAACACCTCGTTCAACGACGCCGGTGAGCCGATCGTGGAGACGCCGGAGGATGCCCTCCGCACCTTCCTGCGGACCACGATCGACCACCTCTACCTGGATGGTCTCCTCGTCTCGAAGCGGGAGACCGCGCTCCACCCAGAGCACCCCGCCCGCTCTCCGCTGGACGAGTGAGGCCGAGAGCCCACCGTGTGCTCCGAGAGGGACCAGCCTGTTCCCGCCGTCCAATCACCGTCCAACACCTGGAGTAGCTCCTGTGAATAGGTCGATCCTTTACATCCTGACGCCCGGAGGCCCAGCGCTCGAGTTCGCCGTGCCCCGCATCTGCCGGCATGGTGACGTCCACGCGCTTCTCTGTGGGCCCAGGTCGGAGCGGGACGTGCGGCTGCTGCGCGAGCACTGCCGCTCGGTCCGCGCCGCCGCCGCCACCGACCCCATGCCCGACACCATCGTGGACGCGGCGCGTGCCGTGGCCGCGGACGGCGTGGTCACGATGAACGAGTGGGCGATCGTCGCGGTCTCGGAAGCGTGCGGCCTGCTGGGCCTGCGTGGCGCCGGCCCGCGGACGCGGAACTCGCGCGACAAGGTGAGGATGCGGGAGACGTGGCGTGCCAGCGGCGTGCCGATCCCGGCGTTCGCCGGCGTGCGATCGCTGGAGGACCTGCAGCGCGCCTTTCAGGAGCTCCCCACCCCCTTCCTCCTGAAGCCCGCCTGGGCGGCCAGCTCCGCCGGGCAGGCCATCATCCGCGCCGATACCGACCTGGAGGCCGTCTGGAACGCGGTGTGCGGGGTGCTGACGAAGATGGACGGGGCCGGGGCCCGGGAGCTGATGGCGGATG
>DASYBH010000436.1:0-3699 GCA_036500885.1 Candidatus Dormiibacterota bacterium | reverse complement strand
CCGGCACAGACCCGCACCACCCGCAGGCGCCTGTCCAGGAACACGGCGTCGATCGCGAAGCGCATGAAGAACATGTGGATGCCGTTGCACGGCGTGATCCACATGCCGTCCCCGGCGGGCAGCCGCCGGCGGAACATCAGGCCCAGCGCACGTCCCAGCGAGGTCCGCGGCACCTGCAGGCGCTCGGCCAGCACCCGGCCGGTGCGCGGATGGACCAGGCGAAGGACAGGTCGGGTCATCGAAGGCTCTAAGCTCCTTCGAGATGCCCCAATTCGACTCCGACGGCGTGCGACTCCACTACACGCTCGCCGGCCCAGACGGCGGCCCACCGATCGTGCTCGTGCACGGCTACTGCAGCGACTACGACCTGAACTGGGTCGGGACCCGCTGGCAGGAGACGCTGGCCGGCGCCGGCCGTCGGATCCTCGGCCTGGACTGCCGCGGCCACGGCCGGTCCGAGAAGCCGCACGATCCGGCCGCCTACGCCCGCCGGACGATGGCGGACGACGTGGTGCGCCTGCTCGACCACCTGGACATCGGCGTGGCCGACTACCTGGGCTACTCGATGGGCGCTCGGATCGGGCTGGAGGCCGTGATCGCCCACCCCGACCGGCTGCGTCGCGCCGTGCTCGGCGGACTGGGTCGCTGGGACGGCGGCGGTCGCTCGGACTTGATCGCCCGCCGGATGCGCGGCGACGAGAGCGTCACCGACGCGGCGGCGGACATGTTCTACCGTTTCGCGTCCGCGCGGCCGGTCAACGACCTCGAGGCGCTGGCCTGCTGCATCCTCGGTCCCCAGCCGCGCCTGACACCGGCGGACCTCGCCGGCATCAGCGTGCCCGTGGCGATCATGGTGGGCGAGCAGGACCCGATCGCCAGCGGCGCGCCGGGGCTGGCCGCCGAGATCCCGGGCGCCCGATACGTCGCCATCGCCGGGCGCAACCACATGAACGCGGTGCCCGCGCGGCAGTTCAAGGAGGCGGCCATCTCGTTCCTCGACCACGCTTGACCCGGGCTTCTACGGGCCCTGGAGCGTGTTGATCACCGCCCGGAAGGCGCTCTCGATCTGCCGGCCCATCAGGATGACCACGACGATGACTACGATCACGGTCAGGGCCAGGATCACCGCGTACTCCACGAGGCCCTGACCTCGGTGCTGCCTGGACCGGCTCAGGCCCACTCCGAAAGCACCGTCCGCACGTGCCGTGGCGCGATCACTTCAGGTTGCCGGCGATGTCGTTGAACGCGTTGGTGATCTTGCCGCCCAGGAGCGTGAGCGTGCCGATCACCACGATCGCCACCAGGACCAGGATCAGGGCATACTCGACCAGACCCTGACCGTCCTCACGGGCGAGCCATCCCCGGAGACTCCAGTACTTGCTGAGCACCTCTCGTTCAACCTCCCCATCTGTGCTGAGGCAGCGCCGCCCACAGCGGCGCGGCGTCGGTGAAAAACGGTGATAGAGTACCCGTCGCACCTCGGGACGCGTCCGGAACATACGGCGACCAGCTCCGATCGAACCCGGATGGGCGGGCGGACGCTGCTGCTGGGCGCCGTGCTCGTGTCAAGCCTAGCGCTCTTTCTCAGGCCCGTCACGGACACCGACTTCTGGTTCCACGCGGCCACCGGCCGCTGGATCGTCGAGCACGGCCGGCTCCCGGCGCACGACCTCTTCACGTACACGGTCGCCGGCCATCGGTGGGTGAACCACGAGTACCTGACCGAGGTGCTGCTGTGGCTGCTGCAGGCGCGCGCCGGGCTCGTCGGGGTCGCCGTCGTGTTCGGCGCGCTCACCTGGCTGGGCCTGGTCCTGGTCGTGGCTGCGTGCGGGCCCCGTCACCGGCCCTACGTGATCGTCGGGCTGGCCGCGAGCCTGGCCGCGCTGGCCGGGGGGCCGATCTGGGGAGCCAGGCCACAGATGGTCACCTTCGTGTTCGCCGCGCTGGAGCTGCTCTGGCTGCGTCGCTCGATGGAGCACGACCATGGCCGCGGCCGGGCCATCCTCTGGCTGCCGGCCCTCATGGTGCTGTGGAGCAACCTCCACGGTGGTTGGCCGGCCGGCCTGCTCTTCCTCGGCATCGCGCTGGCGGTCGAGGGCGGACGCTGGCTGCGCGACCGATCGGCCGAGCACCGGAGCCGGCTCCGCCTGCTGGCGCTGGCCGGCGGCCTGTCCATCCTGGCCATCGGGCTCAATCCCAACGGGCCCGCCATCTACACCTACCCCTTCGAGACGCTGACGAGCGCGGCTCAGCAGAGCCTGATCCGCGAGTGGGCCTCACCGGACTTCCACCTGACCGTCCTGCGGCCCTTCGAGCTGATGGTGGTGCTCCTCGTGGCCGGGCTGGCGCTCGGCCGGCCGACGGCGTTCGACCTCCTCGTGGCGCTCGCGGGACTGGCCCTCGCCCTGGAGTCGGCCCGGCACGTGCCCATCTTCCTCGCCGCCGCCACGCCGGTGCTGGTCGCCACGTGGTCCGACGTCTGGCGCCGGCGCGTGGCGCCGGTCCTGCCGGCCCTGACCGGTGCCGCGCCGCCCCGCTGGGCGCCGGCGTTGACCACGATCGTCCTGCTCGCCGTCGCCGGCACGATCGGGCTGCGGATCGCCGGCCAGCTGGCCCAGCAGACGGCGGTGACTGCACAGATCGCACCTGTGGGCGCGGCGGATTGGTTGGCCGCCCACCCCCAGGTCGGGACGCGCATGTTCAACGAGTACTCGTGGGGCGGCTACCTCGCCGATCGCTTCGCGCCCGACCGGCGACGCGCGGTGTTCATCAGCAGCGAGGGCGTGCTGATGGGTGACGCTCAGCTGTATCGCTACCAGCAGGTGGCGGCGCTGCATCCTGGCTGGCAGGGCGTGCTGGACCAGGACCGCGTCGACTACGTGGTCGTCGGCAGGGGGTCGGCGCTGGACGTGGTTCTGACCACCGAGCCCGGCTGGCGGCTCGCCTACCGGGACGCGACGGCGGTCATCTACGTGCGGACGCCGGCGTAGACCGGACCTGATCGGGGCCGGCTCACAACCCGCGCAGGCGGAGCATGAGCACCGCCAGCAGCGCCTTGCGCACCTCCCCCTCCGACACCTTCGACTTCCCTGCTACGCGGTCCTCGAAATGGATGGGCACCTCGTGCACCTCGAACCCCTGGCGAACGCACCGGTAGACCATCTCGATCTGGAACGAGTAGCCCTGTGAGACGACCCTGTCGAGGCCGACCGTTTCCAGCACGGCGCGGGGGTAGCAGCGGTACCCGGAGGTGGCGTCGCGCACCCGCAGGCCGAGCAGCGCACGGCAGTAGACGTTGGCGCCCCAGGAGAGCAGCTTGCGGTGCCAGCCCCAGCCGGACACCGAGCCGCCCCTGATATAGCGCGAGCCGATCACCAGGCCGCCACGGCGCTGGGCCGTGCTCACGATCTCGGGCAGGTGCTGGGGCCGGTGGGAGCCGTCGGCGTCCATCTCGACAAGGAAGTCGTAGCCGCGCTCCAGGCCGGCGCGGAAACCCTCGACGTACGCCGAGCCCAGGCCGAGCTTTCCCGGCCGCGACAGCAGGTGGACACCGGAGTCGGCCTCCGCCATCCGCGCCGCAAGCTCGCCGGTGCCATCGGGAGAGTTGTCGTCCACGACGAGCACGTCGTAGCCGGCCTTGCGCACGGCGCCCACGGCTCCTTCCAGGTTCTCTCGCTCGTTGTAGGTGGGGAGCACCAC
>DASYBH010000435.1:0-4478 GCA_036500885.1 Candidatus Dormiibacterota bacterium | reverse complement strand
GAACTCCTATGAGGAGCTTCCGCCCGGCGCCTCCGCCAGTTCATGCTCGGCCGCGGGCGGAGCTGGGGGCTCCTCGACCTTGCGCGGCCGGCGCGTGCGCCGCTTTGGCTTGGTCTCCGCGGGTGGCGCTTCCGCGGCTGGCGTCGCCGCGGGTGGGGCCGCTGCCGAGGGCGGCGCTTCCGCGGCTGGTGGGGCCGCTGCCGAGGGCGGCATCGCCACAGGTGGCGCTTCCGCGGATGGGGCCGCTGCCGGGGGCGTCTCCACTGGCGGCGCCGGAGCCGGAGGGTCTTCCGCAGGCACCACAGCGGCGGGTGGCTGGGGAGCCGGCTCGCCGGCCGGCGCCTCATCAGGCGGCGACTCCGCCTCGCCGGCGGCCGCCAGGGCGACGGCCTTCTGCAGCGGCCCTGACTCGACCTCCGGCTCCTCGGGCAGCATCGACTCGCTGACGTCGGCGGCCTCGGCCCCCGCCCGAGGCCGCCGCTGCCTGCCACCCTTGCGGGCCGCCGCCCGGCGCTCCAGCTCCGCCAGCGCATTGTGCGCGGCCTCCTGTTCGGCCGCCTGCTTGGTGCTGCCGTGGCCCGTGCCCAGCGGGTCGGCGCCCGCGTAGACGACGGCCGTGTACTCGCGCTGCCGGCCGCCCCTGGCGCCCGCGCTGTCGTAGTAGGGCGTCAGGCCGTACCGCTCCTGCACGACCTGCTGCAGCCGGCCCTTGTAGTTCTCGTCCTGCACCGGCTCGGGCAGCGCCCTGAATCGGTCCAGGTAGTAGTGGTAGGCGGCGTCGTACCCGGCGTCCAGGAAGATCGCGCCGAGCACCGACTCGAAGCCGTTGGCGAGCAGCGACCTGAGGCTGCGGCCTCCGCCCTTTGCGATGCCCTTGCCCAGGAACAGGAAATCCCCGAGACCCAGTTCCTCGGCAAGGGCCGCCAGTGTATTCGTGTTGACCATGGCGGAGCGCAGCTGCGTCATCTCGCCCTCCTTGGCCCCCGGCTTGAGCTTGAACAGGTATTCAGCCGTGATGAGCTGCAGCACCGCATCGCCCAGGTACTCGAGTCGCTCGTTGTCGCGGGGCGACACGTGCGGGCTCTCGTTCGCGAACGAGCTGTGGGTCAGCGCCTCACGGAGCAATGCGGGGTCGCGAAACGAGACCCCTACCTTGTCTTGCAGCTCCTCCAGACGCCCCACGGGCACCTGGGGATCGGGGACGAGACGACGGCCGCGGCCACCCGAGCGAGCTTTTCCTATGAGCCCGACTTCTCCTGTATGTACTCCCAGGCCTGCCCGACGGTCGTGATCTTCTCCGCATCCTCGTCGGGGATCTCGAGCCCGGTGTTCTCTTCGAATGCATAGATCAGCTCGACCAGGTCCAGGGAGTCCGCGTTGAGGTCCTCCTGGAACGAAGCATCCATCGTCACCTGTTCGGCCTCACAGCCGAGCCGCTCCACGATGATGTTCTTGAAATCGTCGAAACTGATCTTCTGGCTGTCCAAATAACGTCCTCCAGAAGCAATTGCCGGATTGAAAACGCGGCTAACTGTAACAATCCTGGCCCGGTCATGTGAGCGGAAGCGTCGAGGCCGCCTCCGGAGCCGAAACGGAGTAGGCATTCGCGGCCGGCGCCAGTTCGCGCATCATGCCGGTCAGTGCCCGTTTGGGGCCGACCTCGACGAAGAGGTCGCAGCCCATCTCGCACAGGAGTCGCACCGATTCAGCCCATCGTACCGGCGAGCTGAGCTGGCGCTCCAGGGCCGCCGGCAGCGCTCCCGCGTCGCGATAGGGCTCGGCCGTCAGGTTCGCCACGACGGGCACGGCCGGGGGCCGCCAGGCGGCCACGTCCAGCGCGCCGCGCAGCACGCCGCCGGCCGGCTCCATCAGTGGCGTGTGGAACGCCGCCGCGACGTTGAGCGGCAGCACGCGGCGCGCGCCGGCGGTCTTCAGGCGCTCGCTGGCGCGCTCGAGACCGAACATCGTGCCGCCGATCACCACCTGGGTCGGCGTGTTGTAGTTGGCCGGCCAGACATCGGGGACACCCAGCAACGCGGCCTCGACCGCCTCGCTGGTGAGACCGAGCACCGCCGCCATCGAACTGGTGCCCGGGGGCGCGGCGGCCGCCATCGCCCGGCCCCGCTCGACCACTGTCCGGACCGCCTCCTCAGGGCTCAGCGCCCCGGTCACGCAGAGCGCGGTGTACTCGCCCACCGAGTGACCGGCGGCGGCGGACGGCCGGACGCCGCGGCGCTCCAGCAGCCGGGCCAGCGCCACGCCCATGAAGAGGAGCGCGGGCTGAGCGTTCGCGGTCAGCCGCAGCTCGTCGTCGCCGGCCTCGGTCAGCAGACGCGGCAGATCGATGCCGGCGGCAGCCGAGCAGCGAGCAGCAAGGTCCGCGAGCTCCGGGTCCTGGAGCACCGATGCGCCCATGCCGGCGTGCTGAGAGCCCTGTCCGGGAAACAGGAACGCGAACTCAGGCACGGCGACGGCGGGTGGGCGGCCGGGACTGGGCGCTAGTCAGTCTTGAGGACTTCGCGACCCGCGTAGAAGCCACAGTTCGGGCAGATGTGATGGGGCCGGCGCGGCCGCCTGCACTGCGGGCAGGGCTGCAACGTCACGAGACCGAGCGCCTGGTGCGAGCGCCGGCGTCCCTTGTGCCCCTTCGATTGCTTTACCTTCGGAAGTGCCATAGGCGACGGGAAGTCTACCAGGAACGCCTGCCGCACCTCGGGGCGGGGTATGGCTCCAGGTCAGCTCCGGGTCTGCTCGGCTGGCGACGGGTCGCCGCGGGCATCCGGCGGCTGGCTCGACTGCAGCGCCTCGACGCCCCGCTTCACGGTGGCGAGGGTGCGGCTCAGGTGCGCCTCGAGCTGCTGCAGCTGCTCGAGCGCATAGGCCTCCGCCTCGCGGATGATCTCGTCGGCTCTGGCCTGCGCCCCGCGCAGCGTCTGCTGCGAGTGGCGCTCCACCCGGCGCAGGACCTCGTGGTTCTGGACGGCGGACTCGGCCCGCTCGTTGGCCCGCGACGTGATACGGCCGGCCTCCGCGTGCGCCTCCGCGATCAGGCGCTGCTGCTCCTGGACGGTCCAGTTGGCCTGCTTGATCTCCTCCGGCAGGCTGGCGCGCAGCTCGTCGATCAACTCGACGATCTCGACCTCGTCGACCATGACCTGGCTCGAGAACGGCACGCGCCGAGCGTGGTGGACCAGGAACTCCATCCGGTCGATGATCTCGTCGACCTTCAGCGGAACTTCTCCTCGAGACGCCTGGCTACGACGGGTGGCACGAACTGGCTGATGTCACGACCGTGACTGGCTACATCTTTCAGGATACTTGACGATACGAATATCTGAGCAAAACCAGACATTAGGAACAGCGTGTCGACCTCGGGCGCCAGCTCCCGGTTCATCAGCGCCTGCTGCAGCTCCGGCTCGAAGTCCCCGGGCAGGCGCAGCCCCTTCACCAGCGCGACCACCTCGCGGGACCGCGCGTACTCCACGGTCAGCCCCCTGTAGGTGGTCACCTCCACGCCGGGCACCCCGGCAAGCGTCTCGCGGATCATCTCGGCGCGCTCGTCAGGGGTGAAGAGCGGCGCGCGCTTCTCGGGGTTGGCGGCGACGGCCACGATCAGCTCGTCGAACAGCGCCGCCGCCCGGCGCGCCACGTCCAGATGGCCGTTCGTGAATGGGTCGAAGCTGCCCGGGAAGAGCGCTCGGCGCGTCATTCGACCACGAGCACGCTGACCGCGGTGTCGCCGTAGCGCCGCTCGCGGACGGTGCGGAGCCGGCCCAGGCTGGGCAGCGGCTGCCGGTGGGCATGCTCGGCGACGACGGAGGCGCCATGGGCGACCAGCGCGTCCAGCAGGGCCAGCGTTTGCTCCAAGACCGCGTCATTGTATGGCGGGTCCAGCAGCACCAGCGACGCCCGGCCGACCTCATCCGGGCTGGCCCGGAGCCAGCGTCCGACGTCCGCGCGCACGGCACGCCCTCGCTCCGGGAGGCCCAGGGACTCGAGGTTGCGGCGGATGACCCGGACCGCCCGCTCGTCCTGGTCGATGAACGTCGCTTCGGCCGCGCCTCGCGAGAGCGCCTCGATACCGAGCGCGCCGGAGCCCGCGAACAGGTCGATCACGACGGCGTCGGCCACCAGCGGGCCGACGATGTCGTAGATCGCCTCCCTGACCAGGCTCTGGGTGGGCCGGATCCCCCTGGGCGCATCCAGACGCCGGCCCCCGACGTCGCCGGCGCTGACCCGCAGGTGGACGCTGGGGGCCTGCCTATGGCTCATCCCGAAGTCCGACAGAGTACCGAGGTGGCCGGAAGCGAGGGCTTTGCCCAAGTGTCCGAGCGCATTTCTCCAACATCACCCAGCCTCGACTACAGACGCGAAGCGCTGGGCCGGAGGCCCCCCAAACGTCCCGGACAAGAGGGGGGGTTCCGGACGGGGGCGGGGGCGAACAGAACGGGGAAAGGAAGGACGACCGCGCCCTCTCG
>DASYBH010000434.1:0-5115 GCA_036500885.1 Candidatus Dormiibacterota bacterium | reverse complement strand
GCTAACGGCGTGAGTTTGTGCGACTTCCATCACGGCCGCCTGCACGAAGGCGAGTTCACGATTCGGCGCGGCGCCGGCGATGAGCTGATCTTCGAGACGCCGGACGGCGTGGAGATCGCGGCGCCGCGGCGAGAGCCGCTGGACGCCAGTAGCGGCGGGGCCGCGTACCTGCAACGGTGCCACACCGCGCGAGGTCTTGCGATCGTCGCCACGACGCCATCGGCGGACTGGGGCGGCGAGCGGTGTGATCCAAACTATGTGGCCGACGTCTACTCCGAAGCCGCCTTCAACGCTCGCGCGCGAGCCGGACCTGAACCGCGGCGGTAGTCTGACTCCAGGACAGATTGCCAAACAGGCCATTGGCGTGTAGCCTGCTGCCTGTGCGCCCCCATAGAGACCTGGTCGAGGAGACCGTCGAGGCGACGCTGGCGCCAGGCCAGCCGCTGACCGTCGTGGAGCTCGCCCGGGCCGTGATCCTCCGCCGACTGCCCTCCGGCCTGGTGTCCACCCGCATGGTCGCGGTCCGAGTCGAGGTCCTCCTGCTTGCGCATCCCGACCGCTTCCTGGAGGTGGCCCCGGGCCGATGGGTGCGGCGCGGCGACGGGCCTGAGGCCGGCGTCGCCAGCAGGCGTCCCCGTCGGCCGCTCGCGGGCGGCGCGGCCGCGATGGCGACTCCACCCGGGGAGCCGCCGAACGCCGACGCTGTCGCACAGGTGCGCCTCGCGGCCGGCTGAGCGGCGCCGTCCTCTCGGCTGACCGCTCATCAGCGAGCAGCGAGCCAGCCGTCGGAACCCCGCCGGATCGACGCGCTCGGAGGTTCTCCCGATTGGCATCGCACGTCACCCCTTCGTTCGTGCGTCCGCTCCTTCGCGCGTACGTCCTGCCGCATGCGGGCTGGCTCGCGCTGCTCGGCGTCTTCCTGGCCGGCACCACCGCCCTCCAGCTCTCCGGCCCGCTGCTGACCCGGCGCTTCATCGACCTCGCTCGGGGAGGGGCGGGAGCCGGCGACCTCGCGTGGACCGCCGGCGCCTACGTCGCCTCCGCGGTCGCCGTCCAGGTCATCTCGGTGGCGGACTCCTATGTGGCGGGCGGCGTCGCATGGCGTGCCACCAACCGCCTCCGCGACGACCTCTTCCTGCACTGCATGCGCCTCGACCTTCCCTTCCACCACGAGCACACGCCAGGCGCCCTGATCGAGCGCATCGACGGTGACGTCACGACGCTCCAGAACCTCTTCTCCTCGTTCCTCGTCAACCTCGCGGGCAACATCCTGCTCCTCATCTGCGTGCTGGCGATCCTGTTCGCGGTCGACTGGCGGATCGGGCTGTACATGACGCTGTTCGCGGCGCTCGTCCTGACGGTGCTGCACCGCCTGCGGAGGCGCGCCGTCGGCGCCTGGAGGGTGGAACGCCAGGTCAGCGCCGAGCTCTTCGGCTACCTGGAGGAGGTGCTGGGAGCCACCGAGGACATCCGTTCCAGCGGCGCGACGCCGTACGCCACGCGCGCCTTCCAGCGACGCTCTCGCGCGCTGCGCCGGGCGCGGCTTCGGGCATTCGTGGTGGTGGCGGTCGTCGTCGGCATGACATTGGCGATGCTCGAGCCCGGCGTCGCCGGCGCGCTCTGGCTCGCCGGCCTGCTGCTCGAGCGCCACGGCGTGAGCCTGGGCACGGTCTACCTGGTCTTCAACTACGCGGTCCTCCTCACGGGTCCGCTGGAGCACATCGGGCACGAGGTGCGCGACCTCCAGTCGGCGGGCGCGGGCGCCGCCAGGATCGCCGAGCTCCTGGCGCGCCAGCCGGTGCTCGACGAGCCGGCGCTCCCGGCGGCGTCGCTGCCGGACCACGCGCTCCCGGTCGCCTTCGAGCGAGTCTGGTTCGCGTATGGCGACGGGGAGCCGGTGCTCCGGGACGTCCGATTCGAGCTGCCGGCGGGCGAGGTGCTCGGCGTGCTCGGGCCGACCGGCAGCGGCAAGACCACGCTCGCCCGCCTGCTGGTGCGCTTCTACGACCCGGGCCGCGGCGCCGTCCGCATCGGCGGCCGGGACCTGCGCGAGGTCCGCCGGGAGAGCCTTCGCGCCCACGTCGCGCTGGTCCCCCAGGAGGTCCAGCTCATGAACGCGACAGTGCGTGACAATCTCGCGCTGTTCGACGCCTCGGTGCCCGACGCGCGCATCCTCCAGGCCGTCGAGGACCTCGGCCTGGCCTCGCTCATGGCGCGTCTGCCGGGCGGCCTCGACACCGTGCTCGCGCCCGGCGGCGCCGACCTCTCGGCGGGGGAGGCGCAGCTCCTCGCGCTCGCGAGGGCGCTCCTCCTCGACCCCGGCCTGGTGGTCCTGGACGAGGCCTCCTCGCGGATCGATCCGGCAACCGAGCGGATGCTCGACGCCGCGATGGACCGCCTGCTGCGAGGCCGCACCGCGGTGGTGATCGCGCACCGCCTCTCCACCATCGAGCGCGCCGATCGCATCCTGGTGCTGGAGCACGGGCGGGTCCGCGAGGAGGGTCCGCGCGCGGCGCTGCTGGCGGACGGCTCCTCGCGACTGTCCGAGCTCCTGCGAGCCGGCCTCGAGGAGACGCTCGCGTGACGGCCTGGACGGCGGTCCGCGCGCTGTTCCGGGCGATGCCGCTCCGCGTGCTCCTGAACGGGCTGTCCGTCATCGGGCGCGGCTACCTGGTCCCGCTCCTGCCGGGTCTCGCGCTCAAGCCGTTCTTCGACGCGCTGAGCGGACACGCGCCGGCCGGCTCCAGCCCGTGGACCTGGCTCGCGCTCTACGCATCCCTCGGAGCGGTGTTCCTCACCGGCCAGCTCGCCGTGGGCTACCTGGAGCCGTCCGTGATCCTCGAGGGTGCGACCCTGCTCCGCACGAACCTGCTGTCCGCGATCCTGCGCCGCCCTGGCGCGCGTGCGGTGCCGGAGTCCCCGGGCGAGGCGGTGGGCCGGCTCCGCGACGACGCCGCGGAGATCGGCATACTGCTGGCATTCCTCGCGGACCCGCTGGGCCAGGCGCTGTCCATCGGGATCGCGCTGGCCGTGCTGGCCCGCGTCAGCCCGCTCGTCACCCTGGCCGTGGTCGTCCCGATGCTCCTGGGACTGGCCGTGGTCAACGCCGCATCGCACCGGATCGCGACGTACCGGATGGCGGCGCAGCGGGCGAACGGCGCCGTCACGGGGTTCGTCGCGGAGGCCTTCGGGGCCGTGACCGCGGTCAAGGGCGCGGGGGCGGAGGAGCGCCTGGCCGGCCGGTTCCGCCGGCTGAACGAAGCTCGCCGGGACGCGAGCATCCGGGACGCGCTGCTCGCCCGCACGCTGAGCTCACTGTCGGCCAACGCCTCTCTGCTGGCCACCGGGTGCCTCCTGCTGATGGTCGGGACCTCCATGAGGACCGGCCGCTTCACGGTGGGCGACCTCGCGCTCTTCGTCAGCTACCTCCAGGCGCTCGGCGTCACGGGCACCTACTTCGGCTCGGTGGTGCTCGTGGTCCGGCGGGCCAGGGTGTCGCTCCTTCGCCTGCTGGAGCTGCTCCAGGGTGAGCCTCCGGCCATCCTGGTCCGGCCCGCTCCACTCTTCCTGCGCGGCGACCGCCAGGAGGCCGCGCCCGCCGCGAGACAGCCGGAGGACCGGCTCGAATCGCTGCGCGTGACCGGCCTCACGTTCCGCCACCCGGAGTCCGGTCGCGGCATCGACGGCGCCAGCTTCGAGCTCCGCCGCGGCCGGCTCACGGTCGTGACCGGCCGCGTGGGCTCGGGCAAGACGACGCTGCTGCGGACGCTGCTCGGGCTCCTTCCCCGGCAGGCCGGGCGGGTGGAGTGGAACGGGCACGAGATCCGCGACCTGGCGGCGTTCATGGTGCCTCCGCGCTGCGGCCACGTGCCCCAGGTCCCGCGGCTCGTCAGCGAGACGCTGCGCGAGAACGTCCTCATGGGCGTGCCGCCCGACCCGGCCCACCTGGCGGCTGCGCTGCGTGCCGCCGCCCTGACGGAGGACCTGGCGGCGCTCGACCGGGGACTCGACACCCCGGTCGGCCCGCGCGGCGTGCGCCTCTCCGGCGGTCAGGTCCAGCGCGCCGCGATCGCCCGGATGCTCGTCCGCGACCCCGAGGTGCTGGTCGTGGACGACGCGTCCTCCGCGCTCGACGTGGAGACGGAGGCACACGTCTGGGAGCGGCTGCTGGAGGGCCCGGACCGCACCTGCCTGGCCGTCTCGCACCGTCGGGCGACGCTCCGGCGCGCGGACGAGGTGCTCGTCCTCGCCGAGGGCCGGGTGGTCGCGTGCGGAGCGCTCGACGAGCTGCTCCGAACGTGCGCGGAGCTGCGAGCCATCTGGCGCGAGGCGCGATAGCTCCCATCTGACCGTGCATGTACGGTTACGTCGAGAGGATCGAACGGATTGGTCGGGATCGTACTCGTCTCCCACAGCGAGGAGCTGGCCCGTGGCCTCGCCCGGCTGGTCGGTCAGGTGGCGGGCGCCGAGGTGCGCGTCGAGCCGGCCGGCGGTGACGTCGAGGGTGGGCTGGGCACCAGCGGCGACCTCGTGGAGGCGGCCATCGCGCGGGCCGACGGCGGCGATGGCGTGCTGGTCCTGGCCGACCTGGGCAGCGCCATCCTCACCGTGCGGCACGTGCTCGACCAGCATGAGGACCGCGTCATCCGGTTGGCCGACGCCCCGCTGGTCGAGGGCGCCGTGGCCGCGGCCGTGACCGCCGCCTCGGGCCAGTCGCTGGACACGGTCCTGCGGGCGGCCGAGGACGCGCGTGGCGCTCGCAAGCTCTGAGGCGGTCGTCCAGCTGCCCGCCGGCGTGGCGCTCCACGCCCGCCCGGCCGGGCTGTTCGTGCGCACGGCAGCCGGCTTTCGCAGTCGCATCACCGTGAGCGCTGGCGGGAGGGACGCGGACGCCAAGAGCATCCTGGCCGTGCTGGCGCTGGGCGCCGGCGGCGGCGCCCAGCTCCTGGTCAGGGCCGAGGGCGAGGACGCGGACGCCGCGGTCGCGGCCCTGAGCTCCTGCCTGACGACACTCGTCGAATGATTCCGATGACGTTGCAGTCCCTGGCGAAAGGTGGTGAGGGTCCGGGCGGGCGGCTGGTTTGAATGGGTTGCTTCAGACCAATTCGGAATCAG
>DASYBH010000433.1:0-7794 GCA_036500885.1 Candidatus Dormiibacterota bacterium | reverse complement strand
TCGAGCCGAAGGCCGCGGTCGCGAGGTGGGCCGCTCAGCTCGCACCGGGCGGCCGGCTGCTGCTGGAGGACACCGAGTCGATCGAGACGGCCCATCCGGCGTTCGCGGAGTACGTCGCGCGCGTCAGCGACCAGCTGGAGCGAAGGGGCCAGCGGCTGGCCACGGGCCCGACCCTGGCCGGGCTGGCAGACGCCAGCAGGGTGGTCACCGCCGCGCCGGCCGCCTCCCTGGCCGCGGCGATGTTCCGCCTCAACCTGGGGTCCTGGTGCGCCGACGCGGACGTGAGGGAGCGCCTGGGACGTGCGCTGGAGGCGCTCCAGGGTGATGAGAGAGTGGGGCTGATCACGTGGAGGATCCGCCAGGCGGTCGTGGAACCGCCGGCCGCCTGAGCAGCCCGGCACATTCCCCGATCGAGGCGGACCGGCGCGCTGGCTGGGAGCGCTGTCTCTCCACCGGGAGGTTGCGCGCAACGCGGGCTCCCATTACGGACAGGACCACTGGGATAGTGCTTAGACTCACGGTTGTGCGTGTGATCCTCTTCACGGGGAAGGGTGGCGTCGGCAAGACGTCCGTGGCCGCGGCCACCGCGATGCGGTGTGCCCAGCTGGGCCACCGCACGATCGTCATCAGCACCGATCCGGCCCACTCGCTGGGCGACTCGTTCGAGATCGAGCTCGGCAGCCGCGCCAAGCGCGTGGCCAAGAATCTGTGGGCGCACGAGGTGTCCGCCCTGCACGAGATGGAGCGGCACTGGAAGAAGCTGCACGACTACGCCGCGAGAGTCTTCGCCACCCAGGGCCTCGACGACGTGGTGGCCGAGGAGGTCGCCAATCCGCCCGGGATGGACGAGATCGCGTCCCTGATGTGGATCAAGTTCTATGCGGAACGGGGCGAGCACGACGTGATCGTCGTCGACTGCGCGCCGACCGGGGAGACGCTGCAGCTGCTGGTCTTCCCGGACGCGGCGCGCTGGTGGCTCGACAAGATCTACCCCTGGGAGCGGCGGGCGATGAAGATCGCGCGGCCGATGCTCCAGCCGCTGCTCGACGTCCCGCTGCCGACCGACGAGATCTACGCCTCGGTCAAGGACCTCCTGCTCGATCTCGAGGGCATGAAGAAGGTGCTGACCGACAGCGAGGTGACCTCCGTCCGGCTGGTGCTCAACCTGGAGAAGATGGTCGTCAAGGAGGCCAAGCGTGCGTTCACGTACCTGAGCCTCTTCGGCTACGTGACCGATGCCGTCATCGTGAACCGGCTGCTGCCCGACGGCCTCCAGGACGAGCTCTTCCGCAAGTGGCAGGCCATCCACCAGCGGTACGCCGGCGAGGTGGAGCAGTCCTTCTCGCCGCTGCCGATCTTCAACGTGCCTCTCTTCGACGAGGAGGTGGTCGGCGAGCGCATGCTGCTGCGGATGGCGGAGGCGACCTACCGCGGACGGGACCCGTTCGACCGCTTCTACGAGGGGACCTCGCAGCGTGTGCAGAAGGTCGACGGCGGGTATCTGCTGGCGCTCAAGGCCCCGTTCGTGGAGCGCGGCGACGTGACAGTGGCGCGCCAGGACGGCGAGCTGTTCGTGACCATCGGCAACTATCGCCGCGAGATCGCGCTCCCGCGCGTGCTCGCAAGCCGCGAGACGGTGGGCGCGGCGATCGAGGACGGCGAGCTGCGGGTGCGGTTCGCGAGCGCTCGGCGGCCGGCCTCATCGAACGGGGCCGAGGCGGGGGAGTGACGTGACGCGCGAGACGGAACGACTGGTCGAGGTGGCGACCCTGATCGGCCAGCGCCTGAACACAGCCGTCATGGACGTCGTGCCGCCCGAGGCGCAGACGCACCTGCTCAACGCCCAGCGCGAGCTGCTGACCGCGCTGTTCCTGATCTACGAGCACCAGGTCGGCGCCCGCCGGCCGGAGCCGCCGAAGGCCAGGCGCTCCCGCGCCCAGCGCCGTCCCCGCGTCCAGCACATCGAGGTCGAGTAGCGTGGCCCTCGGCGATCCGGTCGCCTTCATCATCGGGTCGATCTTCCTGATCCCGGCCATCGTGATCGCCGGTCCTGTGCACGAGCTGGGCCATGCCGTGGCCGCGGTGATGATGGGCGACCCGTCGCCCCGCAACCGCGGCTACCTCATGCCCCGTCGCCGCCTCTTCAACGTCTACGGCGTGATCGCGGCCGTTCTGGCGAACGTCACCTGGGGCAGTCCGGTGCCGGTCAACGAGTACCGGCTGAACGGGCCCGTCCGCAAGCTCGTCCACGTGCTGGGCGGTCCGCTGGCCAACCTGCTCGTGGCCGTCGTGTGCGGCGTCGTGCTGCGGCTCCTGGCGGCCCGGGAGGTGCCGATCAGGCTGGACACCTTCGCGCAGCCACCGCTCGGGCTCCTCCTGACGATCGTCTACGCGATCTTCTTCCTCAACCTCGCCACGTTCGCCTTTCATCTGCTGCCCATTCCGGGTCTGGACGGCTGGCGCGTGGTGGAGACGCTGTTCCGCGGCCGCAACCCCCGCTTCTTCTTCAACGTGGCCGGCAACCTGCAGACGATCTGGACGGTCGCGATCGTGATCGTCTTCATCGGGTCGGCGCTGCTGCGCTTCAACATCCTCAACCCGGCGGTCGCGATCTTCTTCCAGCCCGCCGCGAGCCTGATCCTCGGACATTGCACCGGGTACGTGGTGCTCGATCCCTGCCTGCGGTAGGGACGCTCCTCAACGAGCCCGGCTACCGCCGGCTGGCCGAGCGCTATCCGCGCTCCCTGGTCGCCGACGCCATCCGTGACGAGCTGGCCGGCGAGCGCTCCGCCGGAGCGCCGGCCGGCGAGGCCGACCGGCTGGAGCGGGTGGCCGGCCGCCTGGCGGGCTGGGCGGCGCCCCGCCTTCGCGGCGTCATCAACGGCACGGGGGTGATCCTGCACACCAACCTGGGCCGTGCGCCGATCTCCCGCGAGGCGGCCGCGGCCGCGGCCGCGATCGCGGCCGGCTACAGCAACGTGGAGCTGGACCTGGAGAGCGGCCGCCGCGGCGACCGGCACTCGCTGGTCGCGCCGCTGCTGACCCGGCTGACCGGCGCCGAGGCGGCGATGGTCGTGAACAACAACGCCGCGGCGGTCCTCCTGATGCTGAGCGCCCTGACCGGAGGTCGCGAGGTGATCGTGTCGCGCGGGCAGCAGGTGGAGATCGGCGGGGCGTTCCGGATGCCGGACGTGATGCGGCTCTCCGGCGCGCACATGGTCGAGGTGGGCACCACCAACCGGACCCGGGCGCCGGATTACGACGGCGCCGCCGGCGAGCGCACGGCCGCCCTGCTGCGCGTGCACACGTCGAACTTCCGGGTCACCGGGTTCATCGAGTCGACCTCCCTCGCCGAGATGGCGGAGATCGCCCACCGCCATGGTGCGCTGCTGCTGGACGACCTGGGCAGCGGCGCCTTCGAGCCGGTCTTCGACGAGCCGACCGTGGCCGAGTCGGTGCGGCTGGCGGACGTCGTGACGTTCTCGGGCGACAAGCTCCCCGGCGGCCCACAGGCGGGCATCGTCCTGGGTCGCGAGGATCCGATCCGCCGGATGGCGAAGCATCCGCTGGCGCGGGCGGTTCGAGTAGACAAGATGACGCTCGCCGCCCTGGAGGTCACGCTCCGCGAACGGCTGCTCGGCCAGGTCTCCCCGGTCACCCGGATGCTGAGCGCCAGCCAGGACGAGATGCGCCGGCGGGCCGGCTACCTGATGGTGCGGCTGGCGGACCGCGGGATCGACGCCGAGCGCATCGACGGCGCCTCGGCCGTCGGCGGCGGGTCGGTCCCCGGACAGGACCTGCCCACCGTGCTGCTCGCGCTGCCCGGGCCCGCCTCGCGCCTGGCCGCGGCTCTCCGCCGCGGCGAGCCGCCGGTGCTGGCGCGCATCGAGAACGACCGCTGCTGCATCGATCTGCGCACCGTTCTGCGCGGCCAGGACGACCAGCTGCAGGACGCGATCGAGGCCGCGGTGGCGGGGCCGGCGGCCGGGCCGTGAGCTTCGTCGTGGGCACCGCCGGCCACATCGACCATGGCAAGTCGACGCTGATCCAGGCCCTCACCGGGATCGACCCCGACCGGTTGGAGGAGGAGAAGCGCAGGGGCATGACGATCGACCTCGGCTTCGCCTACCTGACGCTCCCGAGCGGCCGGCTGGTCGGCATCGTCGACGTGCCCGGCCACGCCCGGTTCATCCGCAACATGCTGGCGGGCGTCCACGGCCTGGATGCGGTGCTCCTCGTGGTGGCCGCCGACGAGGGTGTCATGCCGCAGACCGTCGAGCATCTCGAGATCGTCGATCTGCTGGAGATCCGGCGGGGGCTGGCGCTCGTGACGAAGATGGATCTCGTCGAGCCGGAGTGGTTGGACCTGGTCACCGCGGAGCTGTCGGAGACGCTGGGCAGGACGTCGCTGCGGGACGTCGAGATCCTGCCCGTCTCGGCGGTGACCGGCGAGGGTCTGGACGACCTCAAGCTGCGACTGGACGCGCTCCTGGCGGCGGCGCCCGAGCGGGAGGACCGCAAGCGCCCCCGCGTGCCGATCGATCGCGTCTTCACCATCAGCGGCTTCGGCACCGTGGTCACCGGCACGCTGGTGGACGGTTCCCTGAGGGTCGGGGAGGACGTCGAGCTGCAGCCATCCGGCCGCCGGGTGCGCATCCGGGGTCTGCAGCAGCACGGCAAGCGGGTGGACCAGGCGCAGCCGGGCAGTCGCGTGGCCGCCAACCTCGTCGGCGTGGAGAAGGAGGACCTGCACCGCGGCGAGGTGCTGGCCCGCGCCGGGACGATCGCCGCCACCCGCAGGATGGACGCGTCCGTCCGGGTGCTGGCCGACAGCCCGCGCCCACTCCGTCACGGCGCTCAGCTGCTGCTCCACACGGGCACGGTCGAGGTCGCCGCGCGCGCCATCGTCCTCGGAGGCGACGAGATCGAGCCGGGGAGCGGCGGCTGGGTGCAGCTGTACCTGGCTCGCCCAGTGGCCGTCAGCGAGGGCGACCGCTTCGTGCTGCGCCTGCCCACGCCGTCGGCCACGATCGCCGGCGGCATGTTCGCGGACATCAACCCGCGCCGCCATCCGCGCCACGACGAGAGCGTCTGGGAGTCGCTCGAGCGCCGCGCGGCCGGCGACGTCCTGCAGGAGGAGCTGCGCAAGTACCCGCGCGGCATCACCGTGCAGGGCCTGCTGCGCGCCACGCTCGCCGAGCACGCCGACGTGTCGGCGCTCGCCGCCCGGCGCGCCGGCCAGTGGCTGTTCGCGCCCGAGGCGTGGGCCGGAATCGGGAGCCGCGCGCACCGGGCGCTCGAGGACTATCACCGCGCCCACCCCCTGCGCGCCGGGATGCCGCGCGAGGAGCTGAAGAGCCGGCTGGGCCTGGCGCCGGCCGTCTTCGGGCCGGCCGTGACCGAGCTGGCCAGGGACGGCGTGCTGGCGGACCGGGGCGGCGAGCTCGCGCTCCCGGCGCACCGGGTGGAGATCGACCCGGCGGCGGGCGGACCGGCCGGCCGGCTGCTGGAGCTCCTGGGCGCGCAGCGCTTCGCGCCGCCGTCGCTGGCGGAGGCGATGCGAGAGGCGGGCGCCTCGGCGGAGGTCGTCAGGGCGCTGGCGCAGAAGGGCGAGCTGGTGCGGCTCTCCGAGGACGTGGCGTTCACCAGGCCCGCGTACGAGGCCGCGGTGGGGCTGGTCCGGGAGATGGTGGCCGGGGACGGTGCGGTCACCGTCGCCAGCCTTCGCGACCGCATGGGCGCCAGCCGCCGGCCGGTCCTGGCCCTGCTCGAGTACCTGGACGCGCAGCGCATCACCCGCCGGACGGGCGACCAGAGAGTGCTGCGTTAAATACTTAATCGGATGGGCGGGGTTCGCTGCGGACCTGTCAGCACGGCCATCCCGTCAGGCGGTTGCGAGCGAGGACGCGATACTCGTATCCTGCTCACCCGTTCCCCGCTGGCCTCGATCCGGGGGGAGATAACTGACCAGCAATCGGTCTCGCATGGCCATTCTCTGAGGGCACACAGATGCGAATCGGAATCCTGACCGGCGGCGGCGACGCTCCCGGGTTGAACGCGGCGATCCGGGGTGCTGCGCGGCGCGCTTTCCAGCTGGGGCACCAGGTGAGCGGCATCAAGAACGGCTGGGCGGGGACCCTGCGAAGTGACATGTCCGACCTGACGCCCGCCGACGTCCGCGGCATCCTGCCGCTGGGCGGCACCATCCTCGGCACCTCGCGCACGAACCCCATGAAGGAGGCGGACGGCATCGCCCGCGTCCGCGACACCCTCGAGCGCTTCGGCGTGAACGGGCTGGTCGCGATCGGCGGCGACGACACACTGTCCGTCGCCTGCGCGCTGCACGAGGGCGGTTTCCGCGTGGTGGGCGTGCCCAAGACGATCGACAACGACCTCTCCGCGACAGAGTTCTGCATCGGGTTCGACACGGCCGTGGGGATCGTCGTCGAGGGCCTGGATCGGCTGCACACGACGGCCTCGGCGCACCACCGCGTGATGGTGGTCGAGGTGATGGGCCGGGACACCGGCTGGGTGGCGTTCGCCGGCGGTCTGGCCGGTGGGGCGGACCTGATCGTGATCCCGGAGTTCCCGATCGGCCTGGACGAGGTCGTCGCACACCTGCGCCGCCGCCGCGGTGAGGGCAAGGACTTCAGCATCATCGTGGTGGCGGAGGGCGCGTGCTTCCCGGGCCTGGACCTCGACGGCGGCGACAGCACGACCGACGCCTTCGGCCACGTGCAGCTCGCGCGCCGTGGCGTCGGCGACGCGCTGAGCCGCCGGATCGAGCAGGAGACCGGCTTCGAGACGCGGGTCACAGTGCTCGGGCACCTGCAGCGGGGCGGCACGCCGTCGGCGATCGACCGCATCTGGGCCACCCGTCTGGGGGTCGCGGCCACCGATCTGCTGCACCGCGGCGAGGCCGGCGTGGTGCCGGTCCGGCGCGACGGCGACGTGGCCGTGGTGGCGCTGGCGGACGTGGTCGCCGAGCAGCGGAAGGTGCCGAAGGAGCTCTACGACCTGACGCGCGTCTTCGCATAAAGGAAGACGATCTGCCCCCCCTGACCCCCCGGCAGATGAGGGGGGAGTGGGGAGGTGGGGATGGAGAGATCCGGCCCCCGGCCGGCGCTCTCCATCGTGCAGCCAGGCGGGGTCGTCCCACGCCCGGCTCCATTCAGCGGACGATGCCCTCTCGCTTCTCCTCCTCGTAGAGCCGCTCCAGCACGAACTCCTTGAGCAGCGTCTGATATCCCTTGCCGCGGCGGTCCGCGAGGACCCGGAGCCGCTGGAGCGTGGCGTCGTCGAAGCGGATCGCCACCGGCCTCGTCCGTGGCCTCGGCGGCGGGAGCTCACCCTCCGCCACCGGGCCCATCCGGGCCAGCAGCTCGTCACCGAGCTGGTGGCTGGCCCAGAACGCGGACTCCTCCTCCTCGGAGGCGAACCGCGGCACCTCGTCCCAACTCCGGATGGTGCGCATGTTTCGTCGCTGTCCCGGCTGCTGCCGCTGTCCTGACTGCTGTTGCTGTCTCGCCTTTGTCATTCCTGCGCTCTCTGCCGGCGATACCACCGGCGCTCCCGCTCACTGGCCTCCCGGGCGGTGACGACGCGAATGCGCCGCCGCCGCCTCGTCGTCACGACGAAGAGGACGGGTCCCGCGTCCGTGGATCCGAGGTACGCCCACCGTGCCTCGCCGAGCGGGCGTCAGACATCGGCGCCGATCCGCTGAGGGTCCAGCAGCGCATCCTCCACCCCCTCGGGAGCGATGCCGTGCCTGGCCACGTGATCGACGTTGCCCGC
>DASYBH010000432.1:0-2192 GCA_036500885.1 Candidatus Dormiibacterota bacterium | reverse complement strand
GCAGGCGGCGCCGGTGACCATGTTGGTCGCGCCCGGCCCGACCGATGAGGTGCAGGCGAACGCGGCCAGGCGGTCGCGCATCCGCGCGAAGGCGGTCGCGGCGTGCACCATGCCCTGCTCGTTGCGGGCCGGAAGGTAGGTCAGCAGGTCCGGCCGCTCCTGCAGCGCCTGCCCCACCCCGGCCACGTTGCCGTGCCCGAAGATGCCGAAGCAGCCGGCGAAGAAGCGCTGCTCGACGCCGTCGCGCTCCACCCTCTGAGCGGCCAGGAAGCGGACGAGCGCCTGCCCCACGGTCAGCCGCACGCTACTCACCACCGACTGATCACCACCTTCTTGCGCGTGTAGAAGTCGATGCCGTCGGTGCCGTGGACGTGGAGGTCGCCGTAGAAGGAGCCCTTCCAGCCCGAGAAGGGGAAGAAGGCGAAGGGCTGCGCCACCGGCACGTTGACGCCGCACATGCCCGCCTCGACGCGCTCGCGGAACTCGCGCGCGGCGTGGCCGCTGCGCGTGAACACGACCGCCATGTTGCCGAGCGCCGATGCGTTGGCCTGGGCGATCGCCTCGTCGAGGCTGGCCACGTGCGAGACGGACAGCACCGGTCCGAAGATCTCGTCGCGGCCCGCCGCCATTCGCGGCGACACGCCGTCCAGCACGGTGGGCCCCAGGAAGAACCCCGGCCGCTCCACCTCCGGCCGGCCGTCCACCAGCAAGCGAGCGCCCTCCGCGACGCCCCGCTCGACGTGCTCCAGCACGCGGCGCCGGTGCTCGTCCCGGATGAGCGGCCCGACCTGGACGTCCGGTTGGTCGCCCGGCCCGACCCGCAGCGCGGCCGCCTGCGCCCGGAGCGGCTCCAGCAGGGCGCGGGACGCCTCGCCGACGGCCACCGCGACGCTGCCGGCCAGGCAGCGCTCGCCGGCGTTGCCGAACGCCGAGCCCAGGATGGCCGGCACGGCCAGCTCCAGGTCGGCGTCGGGCATCACGATCACGTGGTTCTTGGCGCCGCCGAGCGCCTGGACGCGCTTGCCGTGCGCGGCCGCCACCTCGTACACGCGCCGGGCGACCGGCTCGGAGCCGACGAAGGAGATCGCCCGCACCTGGGCATGGGACAGCAGGGCGTCGACCGCGTCCCGCGCCCCGTGGACAAGGTTGAGCACGCCCTCGGGGAAGCCCGCCTCCAGGAACAGCTCGGCCAGGCGGACGGCGCCGAGCGGCGTCCGCTCCGACGGCTTGAGCACGAAGGTGTTCCCGGCGACCACGGCCAGCGGGAACATCCAGAGCGGGATCATCACCGGGAAGTTGAACGGCGGGATGCCGGCGCAGACGCCGACCGGGTAGCGGTGGAGGTCCTGGTCGACGCCGGCGCTGACCTCGCGCAGCGTGCGGCCCTGGAGCAGGGTCGGCGCACCGCACGCGAAGTCGACCACCTCGATGCCGCGGCGCACCTCTCCGCGGGCCTCGTCCAGTGTCTTGCCATGGTGCCGCGTGACGATGGCGGCCAGCTGGTCGACATGGTCCTCCAGCAGCGCCTTGTAGCGGAACATCAGGCGAACGCGCTCCATCACCGGCGTCCGCGACCATGACGGGTAGGCCGCCGCGGCCGCCGCGACGACGGCGTCGACGTCTGCTGCCCGCGACAGAGGCACCTGGTCGATGACCTCTCCGGTGGCGGGGTCGTAGACGGGCAGCGTCTCGGTCTGGGGCCGCACCCAGCGCGACCCGATCAAGTTCGAGATCATCGCGTCCCTCCCCCCTCATAGCCTTCCTTCTGTGCGCCGGTTACATCTCCACGAATGATTCCGAATTGGTCTGAAGCACGAAGCCACGAAGAGCACGAAGACGCACGAAGGGCCTCGAGGTCAGCCTCAGCGCTCCAGCTGATCCCCAGATCCCCTATTCCTTCGTGCGTCTTCGTGTCCTTCGTGGCTTCGTGCTGCAACTCATTCAGCCAGACGACCGCCCGGACGTTCACCGCCTTTCGCCAGGGCACTGCACGTTTTCGGAATCACTCATCTCCATCATCTTCTCTCTCTTCCCGCATGCCGCTGGAGCGTCCAGAGAGGCTGTGGACGAACGCCATGCTGCGCCGGACGTCCAGGGCGGGCCCTCCGCCGGTGGCCGGCTCGGCGTCCAGCGCCGTGTCCTGCTCCAGCGCGTACCAGCCCGAGTAGCCGGCCGACACCAGGTGGCCGACC
>DASYBH010000431.1:0-6242 GCA_036500885.1 Candidatus Dormiibacterota bacterium | reverse complement strand
CGAAGGACCTGGTCGACCTGGTGCTGCTCATCGAGAGCGGCCTGCTGGACGCGGTCCGCCTGGCGGAGCGCGTGCGGACGGTGTTCTCGGTCAGGGGGACGCACGAACCGCCGGACGACCTGCCGCCGCCCCCGGCGGCATGGCGTCACGACTACGCGGGCCTGGTGGCCGGCCTTGACGTCGAGGCGACCACCATCGCGGCCGCCCAGGCGCGAGTCCGCGCGCTGTGGCTGGACGTCGTCGCGCCGGTGAGCTGAGCCGCTAGACGAATGAAGCCGAATTGGTCTGAAGGTACAGACGGTCAGGCTTGACGGGCCTCAAATTGGCACCTCCCCCGCGAGGGGGGAGGGGTCATCAGAGCCGGGACTGCTCCCGCAGCGCCTCTGATACGGCGGTCCAGCAGGCCCGGTGGCCCGCCACGCTGCCTGAGCGCTCGAAGCGGACGCTGACCATCGACACGTCCTCGGCCGTGAGCGCCGCCCGCAGCGCGCCGGGCAGCTCGGCGGCCTCCCGCACCTCCCGGAACGCCAGCCCGTAGAGGCGGGCGACGTCCTCCAGCCGCAGGCCGAGCGGGGTGCCGAACAGCTCCTCGAAGACGTCCTCGTGCTCGGCCTGGGGCAGGAAGCTGAAGATGCCCCCACCGTCGTTGTCGAGGACGACGATCGTGGCGCGCAGGCCGTGCCGGCGGGCCGCCCACAGGCCGTTCATGTCGTGGTACAGGGTGAGGTCGCCCAGGAGGAGCACGGTCGGGACGCCCGGCCTCGCCGCCGCGGCGCCGAGGCCCGTCGACACCAGGCCGTCGATGCCGCTGGCCCCGCGGTTGCCGAGGAAGCGCTGGCCCTGCTCCGCCGCCGGCCAGAACGTGTCGGCGTCCCTGATCGGCATGCTGGAGCCGATCACCACCTGCGCCTCCGGCGGCAGCGCCTCGGCCAGCGCGCGGACCACGTGGCCCTCGTGCAGCGGCGGCGCGGCCAGCCGGCTGCCCAGGGCCTCGGCCGCTCGCGCCCCGGCCTCGACCCAGGAGCGCTGCCAGTCGTGCGGTTCGCCGGCGCCCACCTGCTCGGCCAGCGCGGCCAGCAGGAGCGCCGGGTCGCCGCGAACCAGCTCCGCGGCGAGCTGGTCGGGGTCGCGCCAGCCGTCGCCGTCGACCACGATCAGCGGGGCGGCCGAGCGAGCCACGAAGCCGTTCACGACCTTGGAGGTCGGTGGCGCGCCGAGGCGAAGCACGAGGTCGGGCCGGTGGGCGCCGGCCCAGGCGTCGTCGCGCAGCAGGGCGTCGTAGGCCTCGACCACCCCGGCCCCGCCGCGCCGCCGGAGCTGGGACGCCGGTTCCGCGAGGAGCGGCGCGTCGAGGCGCGAGAGGAGCGCGTCCAGCGGCGCCCCCAGCGCGGCGCCGTCGCGCATCTCGCCGGCGATCACGAGCGGCCGCGTGGCGCCGCGCAGCGCCGCGGCCAGACCGGCGACGACCGCTCCGGCTGGAGCCTGCGCCGGCCGGCGCACGCGCGTCGGCGGCCCGGCCGCCGGCGCCGGGGCAGGCTCCTCGCCGGGCCTCGGGGTGAGCGGATCGCGGAAGGGCAGGTTGAGGTGCACCGGGCCGGCCGGTGGGCCGGCCGCCTCGGCCAGGGACCTCGCCGCGAGCCGCCGCCAGCGAGCCGGCGCGCCCGGCTCGCCGTCGGGCACGCCGGGGTCGAAGCACCAGCGGACCGCGCTCCCGTACAGGTGCGCCTGGTCGATCGCCTGGTTGGCGCCCACGTCGCGCAGCTCCGGCGGCCGGTCCGCGGTCAGCACCAGGAGGGGCGTCCTGGAGTGGTGAGCCTCGATCACCGCCGCGTGGAACTCGGCGGCGGCGGTGCCGGACGTGCAGAGCAGGGCGACCGGGCGCTCGGTGGCCTTCGCCATCCCCAGCGCGAAGAACGAGCCCGAGCGCTCGTCCAGGTGCATCCAGACGCGGATGGCGGGGTGGCGGGCGAAGGCGATGGCCAGCGGCGCCGACCGCGAGCCCGGCGCGATGCACACGGCCCGCAGGCCGCACCGCGCGAGTTCGTCCACGAACGTCGCGGCGAACGCCTGGGTACCGTTGCGGTCAGTCATGGAGACGATCACCTGCGTGCACGGCTTCAGTCAGCACGGCGACAGCTGGGGGGAGGTCTGCGCGCTGGTGCCCGGCGAGCGGCGCTGGCTCACGCCCGACCTGGAGGCGACCACGCTGCCCGAGGCGGAGGCCGAGCTGCTCGCCCTCTGGGAGCGCGAGGGTGTCGAGCGCACCCACCTGGTGGGCTACTCCCTGGGCGGCCGTGTGGCGCTGTTCGTGGCCGCCAACCACCCCGAACGACTGCACACGCTGACCGTGATCGGCGCCCACGCCGGCCTCGACGGCGAGTCCAGGGCCCAGCGCCTGGAGGCCGACCACGCGCTGGCCGACCGCATCCAGCGCGAGGGCGTCGACTGGTTCGCGACGTACTGGGCCGGGCTGCCGATGTTCGCGGGCCTTGCCCGCCGCGGGCCGGCCCTGCTGGAGCGCCTGGACGCCGGCCGCCGCCGCAACGACGCCGGCCGCCTCGCGGCCGCGCTGCGCGGCATGGGCGCCGGGGCCACGGAGCCGTTCTGGGACCGCCTGGTCCGCATCGACGCGCCGACCCTGGTGGTCGCCGGCGCGGAGGATGAGCGCTACGCCGCGTTCGCGCGCCGGCTGGCGGCCGCGATCCCGGGCGCCGAGATGGCGATCGTGCCGGAGGCCGGCCACGCGGTCCATCTGGAGCGGCCGGTGGCCTTCGCCGCCCTGCTGGCGGCACACGTGTCGGCGCCGTAGGCAGCCCTCCAGAAGCGGTGCCGGTGACCACGGCCGCGCTTGTCTGGGGGGACACCCCCCCGGAACGGATCCTATCAAGGCACGCTTCGCTCTTCGGCCTTGACAGGATCCGAGGGTCGTGGCACATGGGAAGATGCCATGCGACCGGTCGAGCATGCCACGACCCGCCTGACGCCGGTATCCACCGCGTACGCGCCCCCTGGGACATCGCTGCGCTGCGTCGGTGGATACCGGCGCCCGCGGCCGCGGAGGAGAGCGGCCGGCCCACTCCGTGGGCTCGGGTGCTATTCGAACGGTCCTCACAGGAGGAGGCCCAGCGTCCACAGGAGCGCCCACCAGATCTCGAGCTCGGCGCTTCGCTTGAGCGCGCCGACCAGGGTCCGCGGCTCGGTCGAAGCCGTGGCCCGCACGATGAGCAGGGCCAGCGGCGCGGTCAGTACGGGCAGGACCGCGGGGACTGGCGCCCAGCGGAGCAGGACCGCCGCCACCGGGACGAGCAGGGCGCCGGCCAGGAACGCCGCGATCATCAGTCGCGTGCCACGGCGGCCGAGCCGCACCGCCAGCGTCCGCTTGCCCGCCTCGGCGTCGGTTCCGATGTCCCGGAGGTTGTTGACCGCCAGGATGGCGCACGCCAGGAGCCCGGTGGCGCAGCCCGCCGCCCAGGCCGCCGGCGGCACCCGCAGCTCGTGCACGTACGTCGTACCCGCCGTCGCCAGCAGGCCGAAGAAGACGAAGACGAACACCTCGCCGAGGCCCACGTAGCCGTACGGCCGGGGGCCGCCGGTGTAGAGCCAGCCGGCAGCCACCGCGAGGCCGCCGAGCACCAGCAGCACCCAGCTGGTGGTCAGCGCCACGGCCGCACCGGTCACCATCGCCACCCCGAACGCCGCGATGGCGGCCCGCTTCACGTGCTCCGGCGAGACGATGCCGGACGACGCCGCCCGGAGCGGTCCGACGCGGCGCCGGTCGGCGCCGCGGACGTGGTCCGAGTAGTCGTTCGCGTAGTTGGTGCCGACCTGGATCGCGATCGCGACGACCAGGGCGCCGAGCCCGGGCAGGGTTCGCACCACGCCGTCGTGGACCGCGACCGCCGTGCCGGCCAGCACGGAAGAGACCGCGACCGCCAGCGTGGCGGGCCGGGCGGCCAGCCACCAGACGCGGGCCCTCAGGGGCCTAGGGGCGCCTGGGGAAGCGGGAGAAGTCGGGCTTGCGCTTCTGGACGTACGCGTCACGGCCCTCCTGAGCCTCCTCGCTGAGGTAGTAGAGCAGCGTCGCGTCGCCCGCGAGCTGCTGGATGCCGGCCAGTCCGTCGTCGGCGGCGTTCATCCCGGCCTTCAGCATGCGCAGCGCCAGCGGGCTGTGCTGCAGCATCTTCCGCGCCCAGGCGACCGTCTCCTCCTCCAGGCGCTCGAGCGGCACGATCTTGTTGACGAGGCCCATGTCCAGGGCCTGCTGGGCGTCGTACTGCTCGCAGAGGAACCAGATCTCGCGCGCCTTCTTCTGACCCACGATGCGGGCCAGCAGGCCGGAGCCGTAGCCGCCGTCGAAGCTTCCCACGCGGGGACCGGTCTGACCGAAGCGGGCGTTGTCCGCGGCGATCGTCAGGTCGCAGACGATGTGCAGCACGTGGCCGCCCCCGATCGCGTAGCCGGCGACCATCGCGATGACCGGCTTGGGGGTGCGCCGGATCTGCACCTGGAGGTCGAGCACGTTCAGGCGGCCGACGCCGCGGTCGTCCCGGTACCCGTCGTCGCCGCGAACGCGCTGGTCGCCACCCGAGCAGAACGCCTGGTCGCCGGCGCCCGTCAGGATGATCACGCCGACCTCGGGGTCGTCCCTCGCATCGTTGAACGCCTGGCTGAGCTCGAACAGGGTCTTCGGCCGGAAGGCGTTGCGGACCTCCGGACGGTTGATCGTGATCCGGGCGATGCCGTCCATCGTGTCATACCAGATGTCCTCGTACTCGCCGCTGCGCGTCCAACCGTTCAAGTCATCACTCCTAGAGCAACCACTAGTATGGTTGCCATGGTAGCCGATCCGCTGCGGGAGCTGGCCAGGAGGCACGGTCCCCGCCAGGCCATCGCCGACCGATCGGCCGGATTCCGGGCGACGTGGTTCGACGTGGACGACCTCGCCCACACGTGGGCCAGGCGCTTCGAGTCGCTGGGGCTGCTGCCCGGCCAGCGCGTGGCCGTCGTGGAGCCGGCCGGCGTGCGCTTCGCGGCACTGCTGCACGCCTGCCTGCGCTCCGGCGCCGCGATCGTGCCGATCTCACCGCGGAGCCCGGCCGTGGAGGTCGAGCGGATGCTGGCCGACTGCCGTCCCCTGCTGCTCGTGCGCGACGGGGAGGTGGAGCTCCTGCCCGACCCCGCGACCGGACCGGTGGGTGATGCCTGCGTGGTCTACACGTCGGGCACGACCGGTCAGCCCAAGGGTGTGCGGCTGACGCTCGCCAATCACGTCGCCTCGGCGCGCGGCTGCCAGCAGCAGCTCGGCACCGGTGAGCGCGACCGCTGGCTCGTGCTGCTCGCCCCGCACCACGTGGGCGGCCTGGCGATGTTCCTGCGCGCGGTCGTCTGCAACCAGCAGCTGGTGACGCTGGCCCGCTTCGACGAGCAGGCGGCGCTGGACGCGATCGCGTCCGAGCGGCCCACGCTGGTCTCGGTGGCGCCGGTCATGCTCGCGCGCCTGCTCGAGGCCGGCGGTCCCGAGCCGCTGCGCGGGTTGAGCGCGATCCTGGTCGGCGGCGCGCCGGCCCCCGCCGAGCACGTCCGCGGCTGGGCGGCCCAGGGCCTGCCGGTCTGCCCGACGTACGGCCTGACCGAGACCTGCTCCCAGGTGGCCCTCGTGCCGCCCGGCCGCGCCGCCGAGCTGGCGGGGGCCGCCGGCACGATCTGCCCGCACGCCTCCATCGAGATCGAGGACGGCGAGATCGTGGTGTCGGGCCCCGCGGTCTCGCCAGGCTACGTGCATCCCGGCGTCACCCCGGCGCCGGCGGACGGCCGCTTCCGCACGGGCGACCTCGGGCGGCTCGACGGCGAGGTGCTCTCGGTGCTCGGCCGTCGCGACGGCACCATCATCACCGGCGGGGAGAACGTGCGGCCGGAGGAGGTGGAGGCGGTCCTGCGCGCCCACCCTGCCGTGGCCGACGCCGCGGTCGCGGGCCGGCCGGACGACGTGTGGGGCGAGGTGGTGTCCGCCTGGGTGGTCTCCGCCGGCGCCTCGGGGCCCGAGCTGGACGCGTGGTGCCGCGAGCGCCTGGCGCCGTTCAAGGTGCCGCGCCGCTGGACGCTGGTGGACCGCCTGCCGCGGACGGAGGGCGGCAAGCTGCTGCGCCGCCTGCTGTAGGCGAATGATTCCGAACGGCCTCGATTGGCCCCTCCCCCCCTTGCGGTTCCCCTTGCGGGGGAGGTGGGTCGGCCACGACCCGGGG
>DASYBH010000430.1:0-3025 GCA_036500885.1 Candidatus Dormiibacterota bacterium | reverse complement strand
CGACGGCCCTGGGGGTCGACGTACGTCCCGGAGACGTGCACGTAGCGCGCGCCGGCGAGGCCGCGGATGGCGTCGCCGGTCAGCTCGTCGGGCGCGCGCACGGGCGGGGCGCCGACCAGCGGGAGGCCGGAGCACGCCCCGCAGGCGACCGCGGCGACGACGAGGACGAGCACACAGTGGCGCAGCTCGACCATGTCAGAGAGGAACGGTAGCATCGGGAGCATACGCATCGTCGCGCGTCCGACCTGCCTCTGCTTGACACAGCCTGGTTCAAGCTTCAGAGTGGCAAGTCGGCGCCGGTCGGGGTGACAAGTCCGGATGCCAGGGGCCCACGGGCGGTGGCCCGGGGGGGCAGGAAGATGGGGGGATGTGGCCGGCCTAGCTGTAACTGCTGAGCGGTGTTCCAGGAACGTCCTGGGAATGGTGCATGCCATCGAGTACGGGACATGTCGGTGCTGAGGGTGGACCACTGGGTCGACCACGGGGACGGACGGGCCAGCGAGGCAATCCCGGCTGCGCGAAGGGCAAGCATGCCCGCACGGGCGTCCGCCGCCGCCGGCGGGAGCTGGCGCAGCGAGCGCGACCTGCAGCGCCAGCTCCAGGAGCTCCAGGGTCGCGCCGCCGCGATCGAGCAGGACATGGCCGAGCTCCAGCGGTCGCTGACGTACCAGCTCCTCTTCGACGGCGGCCAGCTCATGGGCGTCACGCAGCTGCGGCTCGAGCCGGCGATCGGCGCCCTCGGGAACCTGTGGCTGGGCTTCGCCGTCCTCACCGACCTCCTGTTCGAGGCCGCCTCGATCGTCGCTGACGGCATCCGGCCCGAGCTCGAGGACCTTCGGAACGTCGAGTGGCTGCTGTTCGACGATTCGGTGGACCTGGACGGCCGGCAGCTCACGCCGGACGAGCTCCTGCGCGAGCTGGTGCACGCCCTCTCGATGACCGCGCAGATCATCGAGGACGTCGACGACGTCTGGCGTCACACCGTGCCGGCCCTGGCTCGGTCCGAGGAGGAGATCGGGGCGCTGATCGGTCGTGCGAGCGAGCTCGGCACCCCGCAGCAGGTCGAGGGCCTGCGCCAGCTCCGTGTCCAGGTCGCCTGGCTGCGCGGGCAGGCGGCGCGCGACCCCCTCGGGGTGGTCGAGGACTTCCAGGGCGACCTGCTGCCACGCCTGGACCAGGCGCGACAACGCCTCGGTGAGGTGGAGGAGCAGCAGCGCGTCGTGGCCGAGGAGCTGGCTCGAGCCGAGACCTGCCTCACCGAGCTGAGGGACGTCCACGCCAGGGTCGTCGAGGAGGCCGGCTCGCTGTGGGGGAAGATCGCGCGTCCGCGCCAGTTGCTGGCGCCCCCCGACCCGACCTACCTGTCGGAACCGCCGATGGGCCTCGAGCCGTGGCTGGCCAGGCTGCGCGCCCTCTGCCGGTCCGGTTCTCATCGAACCGCCAGGAGAGGCCTCGTAAGCTGGATGCGGGTCGCGGACGCCGCGCGAGCAGGGGAGCTCGAGGTCCTGGAAGCCAACCGGGAGCCGCTCAGGCAGCGCCAGGAGCTGCGGGGCCTGCTCTCGAGCTTGCAGGCGAAGGCTGCGGCCCTCGGAATGGGACGAGATTCCGCGCTGGCCGACATCGGAAGCCGCGCACGCGCCATTCTGTACGCGGCTCCCACCGACCTGGACGAGGCGGCGACGCTCGTCAAGGAGTACGGCGGCCGGCTGAGGCTACTGAACAGCGAGGGAATGAGCTACCGATGACAGGACCGATCTCCGCGCGGGCGCCGCAGTCCCCCGGGGTGGCGGAACGGTGTCGAGCGACGCCGGCATGCACGGGTACGATTCTGGACGGCTACTGCACGGTGTGCGGGAGGGTCGCCGGCGCGACGCCGGCGGCCGAGGCGGACGGCGCGGGCCCGGGCAGCACCAGGACCGACATCGGGTCGCACCCGGCCATCGGCGCGGCGTCGCGCCCCGCCATCAGTGCGGCGTCGCATCCCGCCATCAGCGCCTCGTCGCAGCCCGCCACCGATCCGGCGATCGTCGCTCAGCCGGAGCGCGATCCCAGCTCGCCGACGTCCCCCGGCACCGCACCGACGGGCCCGGCGTCCACGGGTTCGGGATCCACGGGTTCGGGATCCACCGGGTTGTCCGCTGGTTCATGGCCACGGGCGAGAGCCGCGGCATCACGTCCAGCGGGCGCACGAGACGCCTCCGGGCGTCCTCGGACCTCAGCGTCGCCACGCCGCGCAGCCGGGCCCGCAGCCGCATCGGCGCGGCGCTGGTGGACGTGCCGCCGATGCCGGCGGTGGACCCGGCGAGCGCGGTCATGGCGGTGCCCGTCGTCCCGGAGGAGAAGCGCTTCTGCTCGGACTGCGGCTCGGAGATCGGCCGCACCCGGAACGGGAAGGCCGGCCGGGTCACCGGCTTCTGCAGCAAGTGCCGGCTGCCCTTCTCGTTCGTGCCGGCGCTGCAGCAGGGAGACCTGGTCAGCGAGCAGTACCGGGTGGCCGGCTGTCTCGCCTACGGCGGCCTGGGCTGGATCTACCTCGCCGAGGACGAGCGTGTCTCCAACCGCTGGGTCGTGCTCAAGGGCCTGCTCAACTCGCGAGACCCCGCCGCCATGGAGGCTGCCCTGTCCGAGCGCCGGTTCCTCGCCCGGGTCGAGCACCCGAACGTGGTCCGCATCTACAACTTCGTCCAGCACGCCGGCGCCGGCTACATCGTGATGGAGTACGTCGGCGGCCAGACGCTCAAGGACGTCCTCAAGGAGCGCCGTCGCTTCGACCGGGGCCCGCTGCCGCTGGAGCTCGCGATCGCCTACGTCCTCGCCATCCTCCCGGCCTTCGGGCACCTGCACAGCCTCGGCCTGATCTACAACGACTTCAAGCCGGACAACGTGATGCTGCACGGCGATGACGTCAAGCTGATCGACCTCGGCGCCGTCACCCGGCTCGGCGATCCGAGCGGCATCGTCTACGGCACCGAGGGCTACCAGGCGCCGGAGGTCGGCTCGGAGGGGCCGTCGGTCGCCTCCGACC
>DASYBH010000429.1:0-5312 GCA_036500885.1 Candidatus Dormiibacterota bacterium | reverse complement strand
ACGGAGGCGCGAAGGACACGGAGACGCACGAAGGAATAGGGGGTCTGGGGATCGGCTCGAGCGCTGACGCTGACCTCGGAGCCCTCCGTGCGTCTCCGTGCGCTCCGTGGCTCCGTGCTTCAGACCAATTCGGAATCAGCCGTCTTGGTCTAGGTTGCCGAGGCCTCCAGGCTGCGGCGGGCCAGCTTCAGGCGCAGCGCCATCGTGGAGCCGCGACCCGGCTCCGAGGCCAGCACCTCCAGGTCGCCGCCGTGGCGGCGGGCCAGCTCGCGGCTGATGTACAGGCCCAGGCCGGTGCCGGGCTGGAGGGTCTGGCCCGGCGCCTCGAGCCGCACGAACCGGTCGAAGATCCGCTCCCGGCTCTCGGGTGGGATGCCCACCCCCCGGTCCTCCACCGTGAGCACCGCGTGGTTGTCGCCGCGCACCGCGACCCTGACCCAGGGCCGGCCCTGCGAGTACGCCAGCGCGTTGTTGACCAGGTTGTCCACGATCCGTGCCACGTGCGTCGGGTCCACCTGGACGAAAACCGGTTCACCGGTCACGTCCAGGTGCAGCTCGGCGCCCAGCAGCTCCGCCTGCGGGGTCGCCTTGCGCATGGCCTGCCTGGCTGCCTCCCGCAGGTCGTAGTCCACGACCCGGCCCGGCACCGTCCCCGCCTCGATCCGGGCCGCCGTGAGCAGCCCGTCGACGATGTGGTTGAGCTCCTCGCCCTTCTGGATCAGGATCTGCAGGACCCGCCCCCAATCCTCGTTGAAATCGCCGAACGTGCCGTCGTGCAGCATCGACAGGTAGCCGACGATCACGGCCAGCGGCGTCCGCAGCTCGTGCGCGGCCATGTTCAGGAACTCGGACTTGGCCCGGCTCGACTCCTGCGCCTGGGCCAGCAGCTCGCGGATCGAGCGCTGCTGCTGGTACAGGTCCACGAACACGCTGACCTTGGTGCGCAGGAACTCGGGCACGAACGGCTTGAAGATCACGTCCGCGGCGCCGATTCGATAGGCCCGCTGCAGGTCCTGCTCGGCCTCGGGGAACGCGGTGACGAAGAGGATCGGCGTGCTCTGCGACGCTGGCCGCGACCGGATCAGCTCCGCCGTCTCGAAGCCGTCCATCTCAGGCATGCGGACGTCGAGGAGGATCGCGGCGTAGTCGTCCTGGAGGAGGTTGCGGAGGGCCTCACGGCCGGATCGGGCCAGCACGATCCTCTGGTCCAGCGGCGCCAGGACCACCTCCAGGGCGGCCAGGTTGGCCGGCTCGTCGTCGACCACCAGCAGGCCGACCCGGGGGCGACCCTGAGCGACCCCTACGATGCGTTCAACCATCGGTCGAGCATCGCCAGCAGCTGGGTGGAGTCGATCGGCTTCGCGATGTAGTCGGAGGCGCCCGCCTCCAGGCAGCGCTCCCGGTCGCCCTTCATGGCCTTTGCCGTCAGGGCGATGATGGGCAGCTTTCGGAACTGGCGCTGCTCGCGGATACGTTCGAGCGTCTCGTAACCGTCCACCTCCGGCATCATCATGTCCAGCAGGACCAGGTCGACCGTGTCGCCGGCCTGCTCCAGGATGTGGATGGCCTCCTGGCCTCCCTCGGCCGGCACGACGCGCATGCCCTGGCGCTCGAGCATCGCGGTCAGCGCGAACACGTTGCGCACATCGTCGTCCACCACGAGGACGCTGCGGCCGGACAGCGCCGGCTGAGCCGCCGCCGGCGCCGCCGGCTGGGCCGTCGCCACCGCCTCGAGGTCCGACTCGACGACATTCGGCGCGGAGACGCCGTTGTCGCTCGCGGTCGGACCGGGGCGAGGCGCCGGCCTCGCCTCCGCGCCGTCGCGGCTGACGCGGGCCAGGAACCGCTCCACCTGGTCCAGCAGGTCGCGGCCGGCGTTCTCGACGCCCTTGACCACCACCTCGCAGCCGGCCCTGCGCAGCACCTCCGCCTCCTTGGCGTTGAGCTCGGCCGCCGTGTAGACCACCACGGGAACCCGGCGCAGCTTGGGGCTCCTGCGGAAGTGCTCGAGCAGCTTGAATCCGCTCACCTCGGGCAGGCGGAGGTCGAGGATCACGCAGTCGACCTGCTCGCGGCGGACCACCGCCAGCGCGTCGGGCACCGAGGCGGCCTGGTGCACGACCACGTCCCCTCCGATCGAGCGGACGACCTGGGCGCGCTGCACAGGGTCGTCCTCGACGACCAGCAGGTGACGAGCGCCGCCCTGGACCAGGGACTGGATCCTGGCGAACAGGCTCTCGAGCTCACCCTTCGTCGCGGGCTTCGTCAGGAACGACGTCTTCTTCCCGCCCCGCTGCTCGATCCGCTCCTGCACGTCCTCGAAGACGGTGACGATGTGGACGGGGATGTCGCGGGTCGCCTTGTCGCTGCGCAGGGCGTCCAGCACCTTCCAGCCGCTGATGTCGCGCAGGCCGATGTCCAGGGTCACCGCCGCCGGCTGGTACTCGCGGGCGAGCTCCAGCGCCTCGGCGCCGCGGAGCGCGACTATGCCCTTGAAGCCGCTCTGGTGGGCCAGGTCGAGCAGCACGCGGCAGAAGTTCACGTCGTCGTCGACGATCAGCACCGCCGGCTCGCCCGGCGCCAGCCGGTCGCGGTCGTCGATCACGGCCGCCCAGCCGGCGACCGGTTCCGGCTCGGGCCGGAGGTCCGCGATCTGACCGACGCCAGGGTGATGGATCGGAAGGTAGACCGTGAACGTGCTGCCCACGCCCACCATGCTGCGCAGCTTGATCTGGCCGCCGAGCATGTGCACCAGCTCCCGGCTGATCGACAGGCCCAGGCCGGTGCCGCCGTACCTGCGGCTGGTCGTCCCGTCCGACTGCTGGAAGGCCTCGAAGATGTGCCTCTGCTTCTCGGGAGCGATGCCGATGCCGGTGTCCACCACGTCGAAGGCGACGACCTGGCTGGCCTCCTGCAGCGTGGCCACGTCGGTGTCCCAGCCGGCCTGCGCCGTGCGGATGCGCAGCTCCACCCGGCCGCGCTCGGTGAACTTGAAGGCGTTCGAGAGCAGGTTCTTCAGCACCTGCAGCAGGCGCTTGCTGTCCGTCCGCAACGCACGCGGGAGCGCGGGGTCGAGCTGGGTGGTGAAGCCCAGGCCCCTGGCGTCGGCCACGTGGCGGAAGTTTCGCTCCATGTGCTCGCGGAGCCCGCCGAACGTCTCCTCGCCGACCTCCAGGGCCACGGTGCCGGACTCGATCTTGGAGAGGTCCAGGATGTCGTTGATCAGGTTGAGCAGGTCCTGCCCGCTGGCCCGGATGATGTTGGCGAACTCGACCTGCTTGCCGGAGAGGTTCCCGTCCGGGTTCTCGGTGAGCTGCTGGGCCAGGATGAGCAGGCTGTTCAGCGGCGTGCGCAGCTCGTGCGACATGTTGGCCAGGAACTCGCTCTTGTACTTCGATGTCAGAGCCAGCTGCTCGGCCTTCTCCTCCAGGGAGCGCCGCGCCTGCTCCACCTCGTCGTTCTTGCGCTCGACCTCGGTGTTGCGCTCGGCGAGCAGGCGGGCCTTCCCCTCCAGCTCCTCGTTCGTGTGGCGCAGCTCCTCCTGCTGGCTCTGCAGCTCACCGGCCATCGACTGCGACTGCTTGAGGAGCTCCTCCGTCCGCGTCGTCGCCTCGATCGTGTTGAGGACGATGGCGATGGACTCCGTCAGCTGGTCCAGGAAGTCGAGGTGGATCGGGCTGAAGCGCTCGAACGACGCCAGCTCGATCACCGCCAGCACCTGGCCCTCGAACACGATCGGCAGCACGACCATGCTGAGCGGGGCCGCCTCGCCGAGGCCGGACGAGATGGTGATGTAGTCGCCCGGCACGTTGTGCAGGAGGATGCGCTCCTTCTCCAGCGCGCACTGGCCGACCAGGCCCTCGCCCAGGCGGAAGACGTTGGCGAGGTGCTTGCGCGCCCGGTACGCGTAGCCGGCCTGGTACCTGAGGACGGACTCCTCGGGGTCGGCCGCGGCAGCCATCGTGTAGAACACTCCGTGCTGCGCGTTGACCAGCGGCGCCAGCTCGGACAGGATCAGGCGCGAGGCCGTCAGCAGGTCGCGCTGGCCCTGCAGGAGCCGCGTGAAGTGGGCCAGGTTGGTCTTCAGCCAGTCCTGCTCCATGTTCCGCTGGGTGGTCTCCCGCAGGTTGCGGATCATCGCGTTGATGTTGTCCTTCAGCACCGCGACCTCACCCGAGGCCTCCATGCCGATCGACCTGGTCAGGTCGCCCTCGGTCACGGCCGTCGCCACGTCGGCGATGGCGCGGATCTGGTCTGTCAGCGTGGCGGCGAGCTGGTTGACGTTGTCCGTCAGGTTCTTCCACGTGCCCGCGGCGCCGGGGACGTGAGCCTGGCCGCCCAGGCGGCCCTCCACACCCACCTGGCGCGCGACCGTGGTGACCTGGTCGGCGAACGTGGCGAGCGTGTCGGTCATCTCGTTGATGATCTCGGCCAGCGCGGCAATCTCACCCTTGGCCTCGACCGACAGCTTGTGACGCAGGTCGCCGCGGGCCACCGCCGTCACGACGCCGGCGATGCCGCGCACCTGGGCGGTGAGGTTGTCCGCCATCGAGTTGACGTTGTCGGTCAGGTCCTTCCAGACGCCGGAGACGCCAGGGACGTTCGCCTGGCCACCCAGGTTGCCCTCGGTGCCCACCTCGCGCCCGACGCGCGTCACCTCGAAGGCGAACGAGGTGAGCTGGTCCACCATCACGTTGATCGTGTCCTTCAGCTCGAGGATCTCGCCCTGGACGTCGACCGTCACCTTCCGCGACAGGTCGCCGCGGGCCACGGCCGTGGTCACCTCCGCGATGTTCCGGATCTGACTCGTCAGCTGACCGGCCAGGAGGTTGACGTTGTCGGTCAGCTCCTTCCAGACGCCGTCCACGCCGCGCACATGGGCCTGGCCGCCCAGCTTGCCCTCGGTGCCCACCTCGCGCGCCACGCGCGTCACCTCCGAGGCGAACGCGTTGAGCTGGTCCACCATCACGTTGATGGTGTCCTTCAGCTCCATGATCTCTCCGCGGCCCTCGACGGTGGTCTTCTTGGAGAGATCGCCGCGGGCCACCGCCGTCGTCACCTCGGCGATGTTGCGCACCTGGAACGTCAGGTTCGCGGCCATCGTGTTCACGCTGTCCGTCAGGTCCTTCCAGGTCCCGGACACGTCGCGCACGTCGGCCTGGCCGCCCAGCTTGCCCTCGGTGCCCACCTCGCGCGCCACGCGCGTCACCTCGGAGGTGAACAGCCGGAGCTGGTCGACCAGCGTGTTCACGGTCCTGGCCGTGTCCAGGAACTGACCCTGGAGCCGCCGGCCCTCGATCTCGAGAGGCATG
>DASYBH010000428.1:0-6961 GCA_036500885.1 Candidatus Dormiibacterota bacterium | reverse complement strand
GCTCCTGGGGTTCTTCTATCGCATGCTGGACGGGGACCGCGCCCAGGCCGAGGACCTCGTCCAGGAGACGTTCCTCCGCCTCCTGCGCCAGCACACCTACGCGCCGGCGCGCCCCTTCAAGCCGTGGCTCTACGCGGTTGCGACCAACCTGGCCCGCGACCACCTGCGCGCCGCCCGCTCGTGGCCGGCGGAACCCGGCGACGACGTGCTGGCCGCGCTGCCCGACCGGGCGCCGGGCCCCGATCAGCGCGCGGTCGCCGCCGCGGAGACCCGTCGGGTCGCCGCGGCCCTGGCCAGGCTGGGCGAGGACGTCCGCGTCACGCTGGTCCTCCGCTACGCCAACGACCTCACGCTCGCCGACATCGCCGCCGCGCTGGAGGTCCCCGTCGGCACCGTGAAGTCGCGCCTCAATGCCGGCACGCGGCGGCTCCGCGAGCTGCTGCGCTCCCCGAGCAGCGTGGGTCAGTAAGGTGACGAAGTGACCGACGCCGAGCGGCAGCGTCTGGCGCGAGCGCTCGCCGAGCAGGGTCTGGCGGGGGACGAGGCCGCCGACCTGCTGCCGGACGTCCAGCGGCTGGTCGCGTGGGCCCCCGAGGCGCCGCGGCCGGAGGAGACGCGGCGGCTGCTGGCCGCGCTCTCGCCCCACGTGCCCGCGCGCCGGCCCGCGCTGCGTGCCGAGTTCGAGCGCCTCGTCGCCCTGGCGCTCACCCAGGCGACCGTGCTGCGCCTCGGCTTCTGGACCGGGTCCGCGGCGGTGATGCTCGTCGGCGTCGCGCTGCTGCTGGCCGCACCCGACCTGAGCCGCAGCCTGGTCTTCCTGCTCGCCGGCCCGCTCCTCGCCTACCTGGGCACCGCCGCCGGGTTCCGCGGCGAGTCGCTCCGCGTCCTGGAGGTCGAATTCGCGTGTCCCGTCACCCCGCGCCAGCTCACGGTAGCGCGGCTGCTGGTCATCGTCGGCTACCAGGCGGCGGTCGGCACGGCGCTGACGGCGGTCCTGAGCACCGCCGGCGGGGCGTCCTGGCTGGCGATGACGCTGCTCTGGCTGGCGCCGATGCTGGTCGGGACGGGCGCGACGCTGCTGGGGTCCCTGCGCGCCGGCGTGGCCAGGGCGGGCGCGCTCGTCTACGCGGCGTGGATCCTCGTGGCGGTCACCTCGTGGCGGGTGGGCCTTGGCTGGATCGCGTCGCCGGCCGCGGAGCTGGGCCTGGTCGCGCTCGGCCTCGCGCTGACGGCGGCGGCGGTGGCGCTGCTCCCCGCCGCCGTCCCGCGCGCACTGGGCAGGGCGGGCCGAACCTTCTGAGGACGGCGCCCGTAGGAGGGGCATGATCCAAACGCTCTCGGTCGGCGGGTGGGAGCTGCGCCGGGTCCTCGCCACCCGGTCCACGCTGCTCCTGGCCGCCGGCATCACCGCCTTCTTCATGGCGCTGGTGGCGTTCAAGCACCAGTGGCTGCTGCCGCTCGACGACCGCGCTCACGTGCTGACGGTGCTCTACGGCTCGAGCCCGCTGGGCCAGGTGTACGAGGTGGTGGCGGTGGTCATGACGTTCTTCGGGCTGCTGGTGCCGTTCCTGGCCGCCGACGGGGTGGCCAGGGAGCACCGTCAGCGGACGCACGAGCTCGTGATGACCACCGCGGTGCCGGCATGGACGCTCGTGGCCGGCCGCTTCGTGGCGGTCCTGGCGCAGACCCTGACCGCCGCGCTGCTGGCGCTGGCCGGCACGCTCGCCGCCCAACTCGCCGTCCACGCAACGCAGCCGGCCTTCCCGACCCCGGACGTGCGCGCGCTCCTGGCCCTGTGGGGCCTGCTCGTGGTCCCGGCCGGGGTGCTGCTGGCGGGCGTCAGCTTCCTGGCGGGCACGCTCGCTCCGCGCCGAGGGATGGTGGTGAAGATCGGGGTGGTGCTGGTCTGGATCGCCCTGGCGGCCGTCGTCGACCTCACCCACCAGTTCGGCTGGTACTCGTACTGGTCGCCGGCCGGCAACGCGCTGCTCGGCGTGGCGGGCACCGCGTACGTGCAGGCGTACATGGCCATCGCGGGCACCACGGCGACGGCCGACCCCGGGATCGCGCTGCGCGCCCAGGAGGCCATGCTCGACCTGCGGCCCTGGGTGCTGCCGCACCTCGGCCTGGTCGCCATCGGCCTGGCGGGCGCGGCCGCCGCCGCGGCCGGCTTTCGCCGCTTCCGCGGCCTGATCTGAGGAGGACACCCACGTGGCACTCGTGATCGAGCACCTCGGCCGCCGGTACGGCAGCCGCTGGGCGATCAGCGACCTCTCGCTCGTCTGCGAGAGCGGCATGCTCGGGCTGGTCGGCCCCAACGGCGCCGGCAAGACGACCCTGATGCGGATCATCGCCACCCTTCTGCCGCCGACCACCGGCACCGTGCGCTGGAACGGGCTGGATGTCGGCTCCGGCGGCCAGGAGATCCGCGCCCGGCTCGGCTACCTCCCGCAGCAGTTCGGCGTCTACCCCGAGTTCAGCGCCCGCCGGTTCCTCCGCTACCTGGCCGCCATGAAGAGGCTCGCCTGGCCCCGCCGCAACCGCCGGGTGGACGAGGTGCTGGAGCTCGTGAACCTGGAGGCCGACGCCGACCGGCGCCTGTCCACCTATTCGGGCGGCATGCTCCAGCGGGTCGGCATCGCGCAGGCGCTGCTCAACGACCCGGACCTGCTGGTCGCGGACGAGCCGACCGCCGGCCTCGACCCGTCGGAGCGCGTCCGGTTTCGGACGCTGCTGGCCGGGCTGACCGCGAACCGGCTGGTGATCCTGTCCACGCACATCGTGACCGACGTCGAGGCCGTGGCCGGCCGGCTCGTGGTCATGCGCGCCGGCACGGTGCTCGCCGACACGTCGCCCGAGGCGCTGGTGGCGGCGGCCGCCGGCTCGGTCTGGGCACTGAGCGTCGACGCGGCGACCGCCGCGCGCCTGCAGGCGACGGAGATGGTGAGCGGCATGGTGGCGGACGGTCCACGGGTGACGGTGCGCCTCGTGACCAGGACCCCGCCGGCCGGCGCATGGGCGGTGGCGCCCACGCTGGAGGACGCCTACCTGCTGACGGTGGGGAGCACCCAGGCGGCCACGTGACCGTAAGGAATTTGGATCGGCCGACTCTCCTGACGGCTACGCTTCGGAGCGTGAGCCGGGAGCTGGTCGAGGAGCTGCTGCGCGAGGTGGGCGTCCCGCGCGAGGCGGCGGCGCGGACCGCGGTCGAGGGCCGCGACCCGGTGCTCGCCGCCCGCTTCCCGATCGGCCGGGCGGCGGCCGCCGCGCTCGCGGCGGCGTCGTCGGTCGTGGCGCTGCTCTGGCGCGACCGAACCGGCCAGGAGCAGGACGTGCGTGTGGACGTCAGGCGCGCCGCCGCCTCGCTCGTCGGCTACACCCTGCAGCAGCTCCAGCCCGAGCCCGTGCCGGCCCGATCGCCCAACCCCCTCGTCGGGCTGTACCGGTGCGCCGGCGGCCGGTGGATCCACCTGCACGGCGCGTTTCCGAAACTGGCCGCCGACACGGTCAGGGTGCTGCGCTGCGCCGCCGAGCCCGACGCCATCGCCGCCGCGGCGGCGGGCTGGGACGCGTTCGAGCTCGAGGCCGCGCTCGCCGCCGCCGGGACCTGCGGAGCCGTCGTGCGCACCGCCGAGGAGTGGGAGCAGACTCCGCAGGCCGGCGCGGTCGCCCTCCTCGGCAGGGTGCGCGTCGAGCGGGTCGCCGACTCGCCGCCCGAACCCGCTGGCGACGGCCGCCGGCCGCTCGGCGGCGTGCGGGTCCTCGACCTCACCCGCGTCCTCGCGGGGCCGGCGCACGGCCGCCTGCTGGCCGAGCACGGCGCCGACGTCCTGCTGGTCAACTCGCCGAACCTGCCCAACGTCCCCGCCTTCGTCCTGGACACCAGCCACGGCAAGCGCTCCGCGTTCCTGGACCTGGAGCGGCCGGAGCAGGCCGCCCGCCTGCGCGAGCTCGCCGCCGGCGCCGACGTGTTCGTCCAGGGCTACCGGAGCGGGACGCTCGAGCGCCGCGGGCTCGGGCCGCGGGCGCTCGCGGCGGCCCGGCCCGGCCTGGTCTGCGTGACGATCAACTGCTACGGGGATGCCGGGCCCTGGCGCGAGCGCCCGGGTTGGGAGCAGCTGGCGCAGTCCGCCACCGGCCTCGCCGCCGCCCAGGGCGCGCCGGGTCCCCCGCGGCTGATGCCGGCGGCGGCGTGCGACTACACGACCGGCTACCTCGCGGCGCTCGGCACGCTGGCGGCGCTGTGGCGCCGCGCGCACGAGGGCGGCAGCTACCACGTGCAGGCATCGCTCTGCCAGACCGGGGCCTGGCTGGCCCGCCTCGGTCCTATCTGCGACCCGGACGCCGCCGTGGGCATCGGGGACCTGACGGCCTGGATGCAGGAGACGGACACGGCCCTGGGACGGCTGCGGCACCTCTCGCCGGTGGCCGAGATGGCCGTGACGCCGCCGCGATGGGCGCGTCCCTCGCCGCCTCTCGGCGCCGACCCGCCGGAGTGGTCCGAGACGTAGCTCAGAGGCTGGCGCGCCATCCTCCCGGCGACCTCGGCCGCCTCCCCCATGCTCGCGACCCGGCCTTATCCTTGGTGACCATGGCCAAGGAAGACGACTTGCCCCCCCTGACCCCCCGGCAGATGACGGGGGGAGGTGAGGAAGCCAGGCTGCCGTACCTCCGTCGTGACGATCTGGACGATGCCGGGCGAGCCGTGTGGGACGCGCTGGTCGGCACTCGCGGGCGAACCGTGGTCAACGAGGAAGGCGGGCTCGTCGGCCCCTTCAACGCGTGGGTCCACGCACCCGGCGCGGGCGCGAGGCTGACCGCGCTCGGGGCCACGCTGCGCTTCGAGACGTCGATCGACCGCAGGCTCCTGGAGCTGGCGATCATCGTGGTGGCCGCGCACTGGAAGGCCGAGTTCGAGTGGTGGGCCCACGCGCGCATGGCCCGTGAGCACGGCGTCGCGGACGAGGTCATCGCCGCCGTCGGACGCGGCGAGACTCCGTCGTTCGAGGCCGACGACGAGCGGCGCGTGTACCGCGTCGCCCGCCAGCTCGTGGCCGATGGACGCATCGACGACGCGACGTTCGCGAGCGCCGTGGAGCTGCTCGACCACCGGGGCGTCGTCGAGCTCGTGTCGCTGTGCGGCTACTACACCCTGGTGTCCTTCACGCTGAACGCCTTCGCCGTGCCGCTCCCGCCCGGGGTGGCGCCGGCCTGGCCGGCCTCGGCGGATCCCCCGACTCGAAAATAATCGATCGCGACCCGCTATCCTCCCCATTGATGGGGACGAGCGCGCCGCCCGGCCAGCGGCATCTCGCGGTCGCGGCCGAGCAGGCGTACGAGCGCTTCGGCGATCGCGAGACACTGTTCTTCGACGGCGCGTGGCTCCGCTCCGGCGAGCTCCACGACCGCTCCCTGCGCCTGGCGGGCGGGCTCGCCCGCCTCGGCATCCGCCCTGGAGACCGCGTGGCCGTGACCATGCCCAACTCCCCGGCGGTGGGCGTCTGCTACACGGGCCTGTGGCGCGCCGGCGCCGCCATCACGCCGGTCATCTTCATCCTGGCCGAGGCCGAGCTGCGGCACATCCTGGCCGACTCCGGCTGCGTCGCGGTCATCACCTCCGCCGACCTGCTGCCCAGGGTGCGGGCGGCCGCCGCCGGCGTGGAGACCCTGCGCTGGATCGTCTCCGACGGCGGCGGCGAGGGCTCGGTGCCGCTGGCCGAGCTGGAGGCCGAGGCGGCCGGCGACGTCGTGCCCCGGGCGGACGGCGACCTGGCGGCGCTGATGTACACGGGCGGGACGACCGGCCGGGCCAAGGGCGTGATGCTCTCGCACGCCAACCTCTGGTACGCCGGCCACGCCAGCCACCAGGCCACCCACACGCCCGGCGTCACGCGCGGGCTGCTGACGCTGCCTCTTTCGCACGCCTTCGGCCTGCTGGTGACGGTGATCGGCTTCCACGCGGTGGAGCCCGGCGTCACGGCGCTGGAGCGCTGGTTCGACGCCGCCCGCTTCGTCCGGCTCGTGGAGGAGCTGCGCGTCGAGCAGGCGCCGGTGGTGCCCTCGATGCTCCAGATGCTGCTCACGCTGCCGCTCGAGGAGCACGACCTCTCCTCGCTGCGCATCCTCAGCTCGGGCGCCTCCCCCCTGCCGGCCGAGGTGGCGCTCGAGATCGAGCGGCGCATCCCGAGCGTCGAGGTGCGCGAGGGCTACGGCTGCACGGAGTCTTCCTCGATCATCTCGGCCACCCGCCCCGGACGGCGCCGGCTGGGCTCGGTGGGCGAGCCGGTGCCCGGCCTGGAGGTGCGCCTCGTGGACGACGCCGGCGCCCAGGTCCCGGACGGCGACCCCGGCGAGATCTGCGTCCGCTCGCCGGGCGTGATGGCCGGCTACTGGCACGCGTCCGAGGCGACGGCCGCGGCGCTGGTCGACGGCTGGCTGCACACCGGCGACATCGGCCGTCGGGACGAGGACGGCTACCTGTTCGTGGTGGACCGCAAGAAGGATCTGATCATCAGGGGCGGGTTCAACGTCTTCCCGCGCGACGTGGAGGACGCGCTGGCCGAGCACCCGGCGGTCGCCTTCGCGGGCGTGGTCGGCCGGCCCGACCCCCGCGTCGGCGAGGAGGTCGTGGCGTTCGTGTCGCTCCGCCCCGGCGCCCGGGCCACGGCGGAGGAGCTGGTCGACTTCGGCCGGGAGCGCCTGGGCGGCTACAAGTACGCGCGCGAGGTCCGCGTGGTGGACCAGGTGCCGCTCACGCCGGTCGGCAAGCTGGACCGCAAGCGGCTGCGCGCGATGGTCGCGAAGGACGACTGACCGCCCTTCCGCCGGCGGATCCCTCGTCGCGGCCGGGGAAGGCTCACCCGGACATGACCTCCCGCGCCTCGAGCCGGTCGGCCGCAGCCCGCAGCAGGCGCGCGGCGCGCTGCCGCAGCGATGGCGCTCCCGGTCGAGCGACACGCGC
>DASYBH010000427.1:0-4240 GCA_036500885.1 Candidatus Dormiibacterota bacterium | reverse complement strand
CGTGGATCTCCTCGTCGCGGGGGAGCGCCAGCGGCAGGACGCGCACGTGGGCGCCGGCCAGGCGACCGGCGACCTGGCGCGCGACGAACTCCGAGTGGACGACGATGGGGAGACGCCAGCGGTGCAGGCGCTCCCAGTCCTCCGGACGGTCAGAGAGATTGTGGACGTCCAGGAGCGCCGCCCCCCGCCAGGGCTCGCCCAGCAGCTCGGCCAGCAGGCGGTCCAGCACCTCCGGGCGGTGCCACTGCGGGTTGTGCAGCTGAACCACGTCGCGGCCGCGCGCCCGCGCCAGCAGCTCCGTCAGGTCGGGGACCGCGGCGCGGTCACCGCGGATGTCCAGCGCGGGGTCGTAGCCGGCGGCGCGCGAGCCCGGCGTGCCGGCCACGACGTCCACGTCATGGCCGGCCTCCCGCTGCGCCCTGGCCAGAGCGTCGATGTGCGTCTCGACGCCGCCCGCCGCCGGCAGCGCCGCCCAGTGCACGTGGAGGATTCGCACGCCTACACCAGGACGGACGCTTTGACCTTCTCGTACAGGGCGACGTAGCCCTGCGCCATCCGGGTGGCGGTGAAGCGCTCCAGGAACGCCTGTCTGATCTCCTCCCGGTTCAGCGTCAGGGCCATCCGCACGGCCTCGACGGCCCCGTCGATGTCGCCGGCCGGGACGCGGTAGCCGGTGCGGCCGTTCTCGATGACCTCGGGGACCGAGCCCATGTCGGTCGCGATCACGGGGGTGCCGGACGCCATCGCCTCGATCATCACGAGACCGAATGGCTCGTTCCACTCGATGGGGAACAGCAGGGCGCGCGCGTGGCGCATGAGCCTGGCCTTCTCCGCCTCGTCCACCTCGCCGGCGAACTGCACCTGGTCGCCGTCGATGTGCGGCGCCACGGTCTCCTCGAAGTACTCCTGGAAGACGTCGTCCACCTTGGCGGCGATCTTCAGCGGGATCCCGGCGCGTCTGGCGATCTCGATGGCCCGGTCGGCCCGCTTGACAGGGGCGATCCGGCCGACGAACAGCAGGTAGCCGCCGTCGCCAGGCCCGAGCGGGTACATCTCCTCCGGGATCCCGTGGGGGACGCATCCGGTCCAGTTCATGTCCGGCATGGCGCTCTGCTGGTCCTGTGAGATGGAGTTGAACGGCATCTCGGCGAACACGTCGAAGATCGGCTTCGCGCCGGCCGCCAGGTGGAGCGGCATGTGGAACGTCGTCAGGATCTTGTGCCGGTGCGGATAGAACGTGGGCAGGTGCACGAAGCCGGTGTGGAAGTGGAGGATGTCGTACTCGTCGACGTGCTTCAGCGCCTGCATCATCATCTTCATGTTGTAGGCGGTGACGTAGTCCCGGAACGGTGTGTCGCTGTCCAGCCGCAGCGCCCGAGGACAGACCGGCACCAGGTTGGCGGTCGTGCTGGAGTCGCCGCTCGCGTACAACGTCACGTCGTGCCCCTGGCGGACCAGCTCATCGGTCAGGTAGGCGACCACCCGCTCGATGCCTCCGTACGCCGTCGGAGGGACCCTCTCGAGCAGCGTCGACACCTGCGCGATCCTCATGCCGGGCCCCCCTGTCCGACGCGGACGGTGTGCAGCTTGCCGTCGTAGGACGAGGCCGTGAACGTCCCCTCACCGGGGGCGACGGTGATGCACGAGATCCCGCTTGCCACAGGCCGGGAGACGTGCGTCCACTGCCCCGTATGCACGTCGAACACCATGATGACCCCCACATATGTGCCACAGGCGATGTAGCGGCCATCCCGCGAAGCGGCGATGCACTTGATCGAGTTGTGGCTGGGCGTCGTGCAGATGCGGCTCCGCTGGCCGTCCCAGATCCGCAGCCGCAGGTCACGGCTGATGCTGGCGAAGCGATTCGGCGGCAGGGTCGCGCAGCCGTTGGCGATCTTGTCGTGCGCGTCTTCCACCTGCGCGACCCGGCTGAAGTCGTCGATGCGGTGCCAGGCGGCCGCGCCGGTCGCGCAGACGGAGAAGATCGTGTCGGCGGACGCGGCCACGCCCTTGACCGCGTTGTCGTGCAGCCGGAGGTTGCGGAGGTGCACGAGCCGGCCCTCCTCCTGCCGGAAGACGATGCCCTCGCCGGTGTAGGCCCCCACCACGACGTGGCTGACGCCGTCGCGCTCGAAGGCGGCCGCGCAGTTCAGCGGCGAGTTGTGCTGGTAGAGTCGCTCGCCCGTCATCGCGTCGAAGCAGATGCCGAGCTGGCCCCCGGTCACGAGGTGCCGGTCCAGCGGCAGCAGGAAGTTGCAGAGGCTGCCCAGGTCGCGGACCGCGACCCCGTCCCGGTGCAGGGCTCCCGCGTCGCCGATCGCGTACACGCTTCCGTCCAGGTGCGCGACCGCGTTGAAGCCGCTGGGCGCCTCGATGCCCGAGACGTCCCATCCGTCCGTCACGTAGTCGTAGGTGGCGTACTTGGAACCGAACGTGCCGAAGACCACCTTGGAGCGGCCCAGGAAGGCGCAGGACCGCGGCCACACGATCGGCGGCAGGTCGGACGTCGCGAACCGGGTGAGCTCGCCCGCGGCCCCGACCGACCACAGCATCAGCGTCCGGTCATAGCTGAGGCTGGCCAGCAGGTTGCCGGAGCCGCTCAGCATGACGCGCTTGACGCCGGCCCGGTGCGCGGGGACCCGGTCCGGCGCCCCATCGCGAATGACGACGATCTCGCCCTCGTCGTTGCCTGCGTAGATCACGCCCCGGTCGGAGACCGCGATCGTGTCCGTCTCCACGCCGTCCAGCTCCACCCGGCCGATCTCCAGGCCGTCGACGGCGTCCCAGGAGCGGACGGTGCCGTCGTCGCTGCTCGTGATCAGCTTGACTCCGCCGGCGTCCCACGCCACCGAGATGACGTCGGCCTCGTGCCCCCGCAGGCGATGCAGACGCCGGCCGTCCAGGTCGTAGACCCCGACGGTGTGGTCCCGCGAGCAGGTGGCCACGCGGGTGGAGTCGGGACTGACGGCGACCATCTCGATGTCGTCGTCGTGACCGTTGAGCACCGCCCGAAGCCGCAGGCTCGGCACGTCCCAGATGCGCGCCGTGTAGTCGCTGCTGGCGGTCGCGAGGAATCCGCCGGACGGGCTGAACGTGCACTGGTTGGCGAGGTGGTCATGGAACACCCGGTGCAGCGGGTCACCGGTGCCCGCGTCCCACAGGATCACCTGGTTGTCGTAGCCGGCGGTCGCCACGAAGTCCTCGCCGAGCGTCGCGACGCCGCTGATGGGGCCTGTGTGCTTCATGGTGCCTCCTCTTCATCCATCTCGATCGGCAGAGCGTGGTTGGCCTGGCGCGCCTTGGCCAGGAGATAACGCCTGTTGTGGCCCGTGACGTAGAGACCCGTGCTCAGCGTCTCGACGACCTCGATGCCGGCCGCCACCAGCTGATTGACCTTGTCCGGGTTGTTCGTGATGAGCCGCACCCGAGCGATGCCGAGCGCCGCCAGCATGGCCGCGGCGCATCCGTAGTCGCGCAGATCGTCGGGATAGTGCATGACGCGGTTGGCCGCGAAGGTGTCGAGCCCGCGCTCCTGCAGCCGGTACGCGTCCAGCTTGTTGTAGAGCCCGATGCCGCGGCCCTCCTGGCGCAGGTAGAGCAGCCAGCCGCCCGCCGAGTGGAGGCGAAAGAGTGACTCCTGCAGCTGGGGCCCGCAGTCGCAGCGCTGCGAGCCGAACACGTCTCCGGTCAGGCACTCCGAGTGCAGCCGCACCAGCGGCGCATCGCCTGCCGGAGCGCCCAGCCGCATGGCGAGATGCTCCGGCTGCTCGGTGTCCCAGGTGAACGTGTATGCCTTCGCGCGCATCCCAAACCGCATCGGCAGCTCGACGCAGGACCGGACCGTGGCGCCCACCCCGCACTCGCTCCTGTCAGGTTCTCTGCCCGTCACTTCCTCTCTCCCACCTGGCCGAAGGGCGCCGCTCTGGATCAGCGGCTATCGCTCTGGCACTGCTCACCCGTCACGCAGCCGAACCGCGGCCCTGGTCGTGACTGTGGCCAGGGTCGCAGGGTGGGTCATCGGTCTCGCCGACTATCGAGCGTTCGTTTGAGACGATCATCAACTTATCAACTACGACCCGCACATAGCACCAACAAACTCGTACAATGCCGTACGTACTTGTCATTCTCGCGTTGGGGGAGGGAGGGATGGCAATGGGCGGTCGTCAGGCGCCTGCCTCGTTTGGTGAGCTGCTGCGCGGGCATCGACAGGACGCCAACCTCACCCAGGAGGCGCTGGCCG
>DASYBH010000426.1:0-7872 GCA_036500885.1 Candidatus Dormiibacterota bacterium | reverse complement strand
TCGTTCCCAGCCGGCCCGCCTCCAGCATCCCCCGGCTGATGTCCAGCCCGATGACCACGTCGCGGCACAGCGGGCGCAGCACGCCCATGCCCGCCCCGGTGCCGCAGCACAGGTCCAGGCCGGCCCCGAAGGGGGCGCCGGTGGCCAGGAGCCCGGACACCGCGTCGAGGACCGCATCCGGCGTCCTGAACGGGGTGTAGTCGAACTTGGGCGCCAGAAGGTCGTAGCCCCGCTCGGTGGACGACAGCGCCTGGATCGTCAGCTCCCGCAGCGTGGGCCCCTTCGGGTGAAACATCCCGATCGACTCTAGGACGAATCATTCCGAATTGGTCCGAAGCTGACCTACCGCAGGGGCAGCGTGGGCATGAGGCGGTTCATGGCCGCCGCGCTCGGTGCCGCGGCCGCCGGTACCGGCTGATCGAACGGCCCGAAGTCCGGCCTGCACACGGCGCCGGGCGCCGGCAGCTGCAGGTCGACGAGATAGCGGATCTCCGCCGTGCGCGCGCACTCGCTGGGCTGTGAGAACGCGGTGTGGCCCCAGCCGTCCAGCGTGAGCAGCCGTGCGTTCCCCAGCTCGCGGCTCAGGGCGACGGCGCTCTGGTAGCGGGTGGCCGGGTCGAAGGTGTTGCCCACCACGAGGATGGGGCCGGCCGTCCGGCGGTCGAACGGCCCGGTGTAGCGGCCGGCGTCCCGCGCCGGCCAGCCGGCGCACTCGACGGTGCTCCAGGCCCAGTACGCGCCGAAGTACGGCGCCCTGCGGTCGGCGGCGGCGGCCAGGTCCGGCCACGCGTATGCGTCGCGCGGGCTGTCGGCGTCCGCACAGATCACCGCCAGCTGCGCCTCCCTGGTGTTGTCGTACTCCGGCGAGGGCGGCGCCAGCAGGCCCACGACCTCGAGCAGGAGGCTGCCGTCCCCCTGGTCCAGGCGCTGCAGCACGGCGGAGAGGAGCGGCCACAGGGACTCGAGGTAGAGGAGCACGTTCACCACGTTCACGGTGAGGGCGTAGGTGACCTCCTGGGTCCCCTGGGAGGTCTGGACCGCGATGGGCTGCTGCTTCAGACGCGCCATCAGGCCCTGGAACCGGTCAGTGGTCGCCTCGCGGTCGCTCCCCGCCGCGAACTGGCAGGCGGCCGGGCGGGCCGCGGCGCAGAGGTCGAGGAACGCTCCCAGCGTCCGTGACGCGCCCAGGTCGCTCTTCAGCCGCAGGAAGACAGGCTGCCGTGAGCCCTCGCCGTCCCGGCCCGTGGCCCACTCGACCGGCTCGACGGCGCCGTCCAGCACCAGCGCCCGAACCCTGCTGGGAAACAGGTTGGCGTAGGTCGCCCCGAGGTAGGTGCCGTAGGACACGCCCAGGTAGCTCAGGCCGGCGTCGCCCAGCGCCTCCCGCAGCAGGTCCATGTCGCGCGCCGCGTTGGCTGTCGACATGTGGGGCAGCAGGGCGCCGTTGCGCTGCTGGCAGCGCACATCGAAGTCCGCGGCGCCGCGGATGAAGGTCGCGTCCTCGGTCTCGGTGGTCGGGAACGGGGGCCGGCTGGCGAAGAAGGCCTGCTGCTCGGCCTGGCTCGCGAAGCAGCGCACCGGCGTGCTCAGCCCGACGCCGCGCGGGTCGAAGCCGACAAGATCGAAGCGGGCGCGGAGCTCGGGCGGGAAGCCCAGGCCGCCCACCCGCACGAGTGTGAAGCCGGAGCCCCCCGGGCCGCCCGGGTTGACCAGCAGAGAGCCGAGACGGTGGGCCGGATCGCCGGCCGGCAGCCGGACGAGCGCCAGCGAGATCGTCGGCCCCTGCGGCCGCGCGTAGTCGAGCGGGACCTGGGCCGTGGTGCACTGGAACTCGTCGCCGCAGCCCGTCCAGGTCAGGACCGGCACCGGCGGCGTGTCCGCGTCTGCTGCCTGAGCGCTCGCCGGCACGCCGATCCCGGCCAGTGCCAGGGACGACGCGCTCACGGCGAGAGCGATCCACCGTCGGGCGCGCGGGGCCTGTTCGATCATGCTCTCCTCCTTCCTTCCGCTCCCGCCGGTCTCCTCTCATTCTGCCGAGCCCGGCCGGCGTGGAGTGGGTCGAGCAGCCCCGAGCCCACGCCCCGTTGACACCGTGCAGGACGGAGGCTATGTTCAATTCAGTTGAACTGCGGCTGGTGAGGAACCGTCTCGAATGAGCGAGTACAACGGGCGTGACAGCCGCTCTTCGTCCGGGGCTCCAACGCCACCCGGACTCAGGCCGGTCGATCGCGGCCCAGCCGAGGTGCTGGATCGGGCGATCACCGGCCGGGTCGTCCTCATCGCCGCGGTGGCCGCCATCGGCGGCTTCCTCTTCGGCTTCGACACCGCGGTGATCAACGGTGCGGTGGCGGCCGTCCAGGATCATTTCCACGTCGGCCCGGTCAGCCTGGGCCTGTCGGTGTCAGCGGCCCTCCTGGGCTCGGCCGTGGGCGCCCTGGTCGCCGGCCGGCTCGCCGACCGCTTCGGCCGCGTGCCAACGATGATCGTGGCGGCGGTGCTGTTCCTGGTCCAGTCGTTCGGCGTCGGCCTCTCGTTCACCATCATCGACTTCAGCTTCTGGCGGTTCGCGGGCGGTGTCGCGGTGGGCGCCGCATCGGTCATCGCGCCCGCGTACATCGCCGAGGCCTCGCCGGCGGAGCTGAGGGGCCGGCTGGGCTCCTTTCAGCAGCTCGCCATCGTCACCGGGATCTTCATCGCCCTGCTGACCGACTTCGCGATCGCGGCAGCCGCCGGCGGCGCCAGGAGGCCCTGGCTGCTGGGCCTCCCGGCCTGGCGCTGGATGTTCCTCTCGGAGGTGATCCCATCGCTCGTCTACCTGGTCGGCGCGCTGCAGATCCCGGAGTCCCCGCGCTACCTCGTCGCGATCAACCGCATCGCGGACGCACGTCGCGTCCTCATGCAGATCGTCGGGCGTGCCAGGGCCGATTCGAAGCTCCGGGAGATCCAGCGGACGCTCTCCACCGAGCATCGGCCGAGGTTCGGCGACCTCCGCGGCCGGTACGGGCTGCTGCCCATCGTCTGGGTCGGGATCGGCCTCTCGGTCTTCCAGCAGTTCGTCGGGATCAACGTGATCTTCTACTACTCCAGCGTCCTGTGGCAGGCGGTCGGCTTCACCGAGAAGCAGGCGCTGGAGATCACGGTGATCACGGGTCTGACGAACATCGTCACGACCCTGGTCGCGATCGCGACGATCGACCGCTTCGGGCGCAAGCCGCTGCTGCTGATCGGCTCGTTCGGGATGATCGTCACGCTGGGCACGATGGCCGTCGTGTTCGGCTCCGCACCCGTCGATGCCGGCGGCCAGCCTCGCCTGCAGGGAGCGAACGGCCTGATCGCGCTGCTGGCGGCCAACGTCTACGTGTTCTTCTTCGGCATGTCCTGGGGGCCGGTGGTCTGGGTGCTGCTCGGCGAGATGTTCCCGAACCGCATCCGGGCGGCGGCGCTGGGTCTCGCGGCGGCGGTGCAGTGGGTGGCCAACTTCGTGGTGTCGACCACGTTCCCGACGCTGAAGAACATCGGCCTCGGCTACGCGTACGGGCTCTACGCGCTGGCCGCGGTGCTGTCCCTCGTCTTCGTCCTGGCGTTCATCCGGGAGACCCGTGGCAGAGAGCTCGAGTCGATGACCGAGAGCATGGGAGGCCCCGCGATCGTCCCCCGCGCGGCGCGGACGCGCCGTAGCGGCGCCGCTCGATGACCTCGGTCTCCGGCAACCGGCCCAGCCTGCTGCTGGCTGGCGACGTGGGGGGCACCAAGACCGACCTGGTCGTCGTGTCCGCGGTCGGTGGGCCGCGGCAGCCGCTGGCGAAGCGACGGTACCCCAGCACCGCGTACGCCAGCCTGGCCGAGATGGCGCGCTCGTTCGTCGCCGGCGCCGGCCTGGAGGTCCAGGCCGCCTGCTTCGACGTCGCGGGCCCGGTCATCAACGGCGAGGCGTGGCTCACCAACCTCGGGTGGCGGCTCGACGAATCCTCGCTGGCCGCGGCGCTCCAGGTGGAACGGGCGTGGCTCATCAACGACATGGTGGCCATGGCCGGTGCGCTCCCGCTTCTCCAGCCGGACGAGCTTCACCCCGTCAAGAGCGGGGAGGCGCTTCCCGGCGGCCCCATCGCGGTCCTCGCCCCGGGCACAGGGCTCGGGGAGGCGTTTCTGACCCACGACGACACCCGCTACCGCGTGCACGGGTCCGAGGGAGGTCACGCCGCGTTCGCGCCCACGACGGAGCTCGAGCTGGACCTCCTCCACACGCTCTGGGAGCAGTTCGACCACGTCAGCGTCGAGCGGGTCGCGTCGGGTGTCGGCATCCCCAACCTCTACGCCTTCCTCCGCGACCGGCGCGGAATGGCGGAATCACCCGCGCTGGCCGGCGCGCTGGCCGTGACCGAGGACCGGGCTCGTCCGATCCTGCGGGCGGCCCTCGATCCGGCCGGGCCCGACCCGCTCGCCCGCGCCACCGTGACCGTCTTTCTCCGGATCCTCGGCGCCGAGGCGGCGAACCTCACGCTGAAAGTGCTCGCGACCGGCGGCGTCTACCTGGCCGGCGGCATCGCGCAGGTGCTGCGCGACGAGCTGGGGACCCCTGCCTTCCTCGACGCATTCGTCAGGGCTGGGCGCTTCGGCACCATGCTGCAGCGGGTGCCGGTGCACGTCGCCCTGGGCGACGTGGCGCTGCTCGGAGCCGCCAGCGAGGGCCTGCGGATGCTCGCCCTCGCCCCCACCCACGCTGCTCGGTAGTCTCGGAGGAGGTCCCATGGGGTTTCGCGGAGCGATCTTCGACGTCGACGGAGTGCTGGTCGACTCACCTCACGAGCGCGCATGGCGCGAAGCGCTCCGCGAGCTGATGGAGACCGAGTGGCGCGACATCCGCGATCGGTCGTCCTACTCCCCCGAACGCTTCACGCCCGCGGTCTACCAGGCGGTCATGGCGGGCAAGCCGCGCTCGAGTGGGGCTCGCGCCGCCCTCGAGTACTTCGGTGTCCCGGACGCCGAGCGCCGCGCCGAGGAGTACGGCGAACGCAAGCAGCGAATCGTGGTGGCCCTGATCGAGGCCGGCGAGTTCCACGCCTTCGCCGACGCGCTGCGCTTCGTCCTGGCGGTGAAGAGCGTGGGCATCTCCGAGGCCGTCGCGTCCTCGTCCAGGAACGCGGGGCTGTTCCTGAGCAGGATCCGGCTGGATGTGTTCGCCGCCGAGCGGGGCCTGCCCTACGATTTCATCGAGAACGGCATGACCCTGCAGGACCTCTTCGACGCGGACATCTCGGGCAGGGACCTCGAGTACGGCAAGCCGCATCCCATGATCTTCCTCACGGCGGCCGGCGAGCTGGGCCTTCCGACCGAGAGCTGCTTCGTCGTCGAGGACGCCACCGTCGGCGTGCAGGCGGCCAGGGCCGGAAACATGGCGGCGCTCGGAGTGGCGAGGCTGCACGATCAGGCGGCCCTGACCGAGGCCGGCGCGGACCTGGTGGTCACCTCGCTCGACGAGGTGGCGATCAACGCGCTGGGCAGCGCCCGTCTGATGCGAGCGTCGATGGTCTGATGGCGCGGACGCAGCGGCACATCGCCGATCTGCCACACGCGCTGCGCAGTCGCGACGAGCTGGCGCGGCGTCTCGCCGGGAGGCGGCTGGCGGTGTTCGTCGACTACGACGGCACGCTGACGCCCATCGCGGCCCGGCCGGAGGACGCCGTCATCTCCGACAGCATGCGTGAGCGCGTCCGCAGGCTGGCGGAGCGGTGCCCCGTCTGCGTCGTCAGTGGGCGGGACCGCCGCGTGGTCCAGGAGCTCATGCGGCTGGACGACCTCATCGTCGCCGGCAGCCATGGCTTCGACATCTGGAGCCCGGCCGGTGGGGGCATCCGGCGCGAGGAGGGCGCGCGGTTCCAGGGCCTGCTGCGGGAGGTCCGGGCCCGGCTCGAGAAGGAGACGGCCCCGATCCAGGGCGCCCTGGTGGAGCCGAAGAGCAACTCGGTCGCGGTCCACCACCGGCTCGTCTCCGAGGAGGAGAGGCCGAAGGTCGAGAAGATCGTCCGCGCCATTCTCGAGGAGCACCCGGACGAGCTCAGGGTGACACCCGGCAAGATGGTGTACGAGATCCAGCCGAAGATCGACTGGGACAAGGGCAGGGCCGTGCTCTACCTGCTGGAAGCGCTGGGGCTGGACCGCGAGGACGTGGTGCCCATCTACCTGGGCGATGACATCACCGACGAGGACGCGTTCGCGGCGCTCGCGGGACGAGGCATCGGCGTGTTCGTCGGACGCGCCGGCGATCCCGAGGTCGCCGACCGCCCGACGTCGGCCGACTACGTTCTTCACACGACGGACGAGGTGGAGCAGTTCCTCGACATGCTCATCCGGTGGGCCGCCCCCGCCGCCGGCCACGGAGTCGCGAGCGGTTGACGGTGAGGTTCGCCATGCCCAGCTGGACGCTCGACGGGCTCAATCCCCACCATGAAGGTCCGCGTCGGGGAGGTGGTCGAGAAGATCGAGGCCGGCGAGACCCGCACCTTCGACATCCCCGGTCAGGTCGAGGTGTCGCAGCGGCCCGGCTGAGGGGAGCAACACCGAGTCCTCCTCACCGGCTGCCGTACGGGGGACGCCTCCCGCCGCCGCCGCGGCGGCGGGAGGCGGCCACGGTCGGTCGTGCGTCCGGGGCCTACGCGATGACCTCCACGACGTCGCCGTCCTGCACGACGTGATCGCGGCCGACACGCTGCCCGTCGAAGCGCGCCGATGGACCCCAGACGCGTGCGCCCCGGAAGCTCTCGGCCATGCCGCGATGGACCTTGCCGGCAACGTCGACGGCCGTCGAGCCGGGTTCCAGCGCGATCGGCTCTCCCGCCACGTCGTCGTGGCGCAGCCGGACCCGGATCAGCCCGGTGAGCCGCCAGGCCGCCTCCTTGAGCGCCTCCAGGCTGGGATCGTCGAGCAATGACACGCAGACGATCGGCAGGTCGGGCACGGCCGCCCGCAGCGCCTCGAGCGCGGCCTCGTGGGCGTCGTCCATCTTGGTGACGGCCAGGACCGCGGGGAGCGCGATGCCCGCGGCCGCGACCTCCGCCCTGACGTCCAGCAGCGCCCTCGGTGGCGCGTTGACGTCCTGGCAGTACACGATCGCGTCGGCGCCGCGCAGTACGCCCAGCAGCGCCCGGCCGCCGCCCCGGTCCTCTGCGGCGCCGGCGATCAGTCCCGGGATCTCCACCAGCTGCACCAGGACTCCCCCGATGCGGGTCAGCGCCGGGACCGGGCGCAGGGTGGTGAAGGCGTAGTCCCCGATCTTGATCCGCACGTGCGAGAGCGCGTGCAGCAGCGAGGACTTGCCTGCGTTCGGCGGCCCCACCAGTGCGACCTGGGCAGCGCCCTCGCGGCGGACGCCGATGCTGTCGCGCTGGACGACGCGAGCGCGCAGGCGGGTGGCGTCCACCTCGCCCAGCACCCACTTGCGGATGTCCGCGTACGGGCCGTTGCGGTAGTTGGGCAGGTCAGCCAGGATGGCGCGCAGCTCGCGGACGCGCTCAGCGCCCTCCTTGCCGGCCAGGCGGCGCCTGATGATCTGCATCTGCGTGCGATGAGGGATGGGCACGGCACGAACACTCCTGTGGACCCGAGATGGCACAGCGGAGGACGTGCGTCGACCGGTCCTCCCGTGACGCGACGGGAGGTGGGAGCGCGTCTGGTCGGCTGCTTACATCGACGCGTGAGTTGTAAGCAGCGCTCTAGCCGGTTTGTCGGCAGGCGGTGGCGCGCCAGGCGTCTTCAGGTTGGATACCCATGCGATCCTCGCCAGCGATTGTACCGGTGGTCCCGGCACCTGCGGCTCCCGGAGCTGACGAGCAGGGGGGCAGAGAGGGCAGCCGTTTCCGGACCTGCCCTCTCCGG
>DASYBH010000425.1:0-7710 GCA_036500885.1 Candidatus Dormiibacterota bacterium | reverse complement strand
GTGCTGGCCTCGCAGCGGGTGATGCTCTCGCAGTCATTCAACGAGAGCAGTGCCCGGGCGTAGCCACGACCAGGGAGGGACGAGCGTGACGCCAAGAGCGGATGGGAACCGCACACGCCGGTGGTGCAGCCACCGGAGTCTCTGGCTGGCCATGGCGGCGCTGCTGGCGCTGCCCATGAGCGCACAGCCGCTCGTGCCCGCCTCCGCGGCCGCGAGCACCGCGAGCTCGAGCTCGACGAGTTCGGCGGCGCAGAACAGCTCGGCACCACCTCCTCACCCCACGCAGACGGACGCGTCGAGCCAGACCGATGCGTCCGGCCTTCCCCGGCTTCAGCTCCACGACAAGCACTTCGACCCGGCGCGATCGAAGGAGGTGCCCACCCTCGACACCCGCGCCAGGCAGTACGACAACCCCGACCAGACGCACTCGCTGCGGCTCGGAGTGAGCCCGCTGGTCGGCTTCGACGCCTCGGGCCGGCGGGGTGATCTCGACCTCTCGCTGGTGAGCGGCGAGGACGGCCTGCTGCGACCGCGCCGAACCCCGACCCCGGTCGCCATCGCCCCCATCAGCGGTCGCGTCATGGCCAGCGTGGACCTCGCTGCCGGCAGGACGCTGCGACTGGTCCCGGACGGTGTCAGGCCCGGCGTGGTGCCGGCGCGCGTGCCGGACCGGGCCGGTGAGACGGTCCGCTACGACGGCGTGCTGCCGAACGGCACCAGCCTGGTGCTCCGGCCGCTGAGCGTGGGCGTGGAGAGCAGCTACGTGATCACCTTGCCGGCCGCCGGCGAGGGGCTGACCGAGAGCGTCGAGCTCCCGGCCGGGTACTCGGCTCGCCAGGCGAACGGCTCGATCGAGCTGCGGGACGAGAAGGGGGCCGTGGCCGGCAGGTGGCAGGGCGGCAGCGCGACCGATTCCAACCCGCAGGAGCCGGGCGCCCCGGTGGCGGTGCGGATCCAGAGGGTCCAGGGCGCCCATGTCACGGCGCGCGTGGTCGTCGACTCGAAGTGGCTGCACGATCCGAAGCGCGTGTTCCCGGTGACGATCGACCCGGGCCAGGTGCGGGAGTCGAGCGCCTGGGCCGGAGGGGGCGCGAGCTACGTGGTGGACACCGAAACCGCCCCCACCTCCCACTGGAACGGGTCCGAGCTGTGGATCGGAAACGACGGCGCCGGCCACGTCACACGGACGCTGATCAAGTTCCCCATCGACCTGATCCCGGCGCACGCGCGGATCATCGGCGCGACGCTGCAGGTCGACGAGATGTGGTCGTCCTCGTGCACACCCAGCCCGATGGAGACGCACACGATCGGCGCCACCTGGGACGCCAACGTGTACTGGGGCATCCAGCCGGGGTTCGACGCCAGCGCGCTGAGCACGATCAGCGTGGCCGCCGGCTGGTCCCCCCAGTGCCTCGAGGTCTGGCAGTCGATGGACGTCAGCAGCGCGCTGGCCAACTGGTACAACGGCGTGATCCAGAACAACGGGGTGCTGCTGAAGGCCAGCGACGAGACCAACGACAGCGGCTTCAAGAAGTTCAGGGGAGCCGGCACCGCCCAGGCGCCCGTGCTCGACATCACCTACGAGACGTACGGCACCAACCCGATCGCGATCGACGACACGGACACCCAGCCGCCGGCCACCGTCGGCCCCGGCTTCCAGGGGATGACGCTGACGAACCAGGGCACGGAGACCTGGCCCGCCAACGGCAACTACTACGTCTCGTATCACCTGATGAAGGCGGACGGCACGCCGATCCGGGGCGGCCCGATGACATCGCTTCCCCAGACCGTCAGTCCCGGCGGGAAGATCACGCTCGAGGCTCAGATCGAATCCCTGCCGATGGCCGACTACATCCTCGGCTGGGACATGATCGAGATGCTCAACGGCCAGCCGTACTGGTTCTCGAGCTTCGGCGGCGTCGCGCCGGTCAACCGCAGCTACCACTCGGACCAGCCGCCGACGCAGGCGGTGCTGGGCTCGCCGGCCAACGGCCTGTCGCTGATCTCCGTGACGCCCACGCTGACCGCGTCATCCACGGACCCGGACGGCCCGCGCCTGCAGTACCGGTTCTGGATCTGCGACCAGCCGAGCCTGCAGCCGCCCGCCAACTGCGTGGACTCGAACTGGATCGACGCTTCCTCGTGGACGGTGCCCCGCGGGCGCCTCGCCTGGGGGACGACCTACTACTGGAGCGCGTACGTCACTGACAACGCGCCTGGTCCGCACGGTGGCCTCAGCAAGTACGCGACCATCGGGCCGCCGCCGCCGTTCTCGTACACGCCGAAGCTGCCGGTCACCCAGCCGGAATGGTCCTTCGGCTACGACCCCTACGTGAGCTACCAGGGCGGCGTCAACACGGCGCTGGGGAACTACGTCTACTCCACGACCGACCTGTCGATCCCGACGGTCGGGCCTCCGCTCCAGCTGACGCGCGCCTACAACAGCATGGACAGGGACACCGGGCTGGGACTGAAGCCGCCCTCGCAGGGTGGCGGGACCTACGGCTTCGGGAGGTGGTTCGGCGTCGGCTGGAGCTCGACGTACGAGACCAAGATGACGTTCGACCAGGCCGGCAACGCGCAGGTCGACTACCCGGACGGGCGGCGTGAGTTCCTCATCTCGAACGGCGACGGCTCCTACCAGCCGGCCTTCGGCTTCGTGTCCAACGTGACCCAGGTGGTGGTGCTCGAGGGCGGGGTGTCACGCCTCCTGTTCTACAAGCTGACGCACCGCAACCGGTCGGTCTGGCAGTTCACGCCTGACGGGCGGCTCGACTCTGTGACCGATCCGTACGGGCGCAAGGTGCAGCTCACCTGGAACAACCCGGCCAACGACTGCTGCACGTCGGTCGTGATCACGGACCAGACCAGCGGACGCACGCTGACCGTCAACTTCTCCGCGCCGGGTGACAAGAACGGGCGCGTGACCTCGATCGTGACGAGTCCGGTGACGGTGAACGGCCTCTCGCAGCAGCTGGCGTGGAAGTACACCTACGACGCCAACAACCAGCTGGCGACCGCCTGCGACCCGGCGGGCGCCTGCACCACCTACACCAACGCCGGCCCCGGCAACCTGCTGACCGGGATCAAGCGGCAGGCCGGCAACAGCCCGGTCTCGGTCACGTACGACGGCACGGCCGCCATCCCGCCGCCGGTGACGACGATCAAGGACGGGCTGGGCAACCCCACGAGCTACAGCTACCAGAGCACGCCCGTCGCCGGCGCTCCCAGCGGGAGCACGAAGACCACCGTGGCGACGGACGCGCTGGGACGCAGGATCCTGTCCTCGTACAACTCGATGAACCAGCTCCTGCAGCGGGTGAACGAGGACGGGACGTCGAAGACGTACACGTTCGACCAGACGGGATTCCTGAACTCCGTCGTCGACGAGAACCAGAACAAGATCACCTACGCCAACGACGGGGCCAGCAACGTCCTGCAGACGGTGGACGGCGCCGGCGGCATCACCTACCGCGAGTACGACGCCAGCAACCACCTGACGGTCGTGCGCGACGCGCGCTCGAGCGGCCCGACGGACAACACGTACGCCACCACGTACACGTACGACTCGGCCGGCAACCGGACCAGCGAGAAGAGGCCGGCCGGGACCCCCACGACGTGGACCTACAGCTTCGGCAACGAGCCTGCGATCGGCGGCGGCGTCACCCCCGCCAACCTGCCGCTGGGCGCCACCGATCCGATGGGCCACGCCACGACGCTCGCGTACGACGCGCAGGGCAACCTGCGCAAGCGGGTGGATCCCTCCGGGCTGGTCACGGAGCTCGGGTACGACGAGCTGGGTCGCGAGATCTCGCGCCAGCAGACATCGGACTCCTTCCCCGGCGGCCTGGTCAGGACCACCGCCTACGACCTGGCAGGACGCACGAGCGCGGTCACCGACCCGGCCGTGACCAACACGGTGACCGGCGCCGTGCACCAGCGCGTGGCGACCGCCGCGTATGACGGCAACGGCAACGTGACCTCGACCACGATCAGCGACGCTGTGGGCGGGGACGCGGCGCGCACCACCGGCTACGCCTACGACGCGAACGATCGCCAGGTCTCGGTCACCGATGCGCTGAAGGGCGTGACCGCCACTGCCTACGACTCGTTGGGCAACGTGGCGCAGACGACAGACGCCCTGGGGCGGGTGACGCAGGTCAGCTACACGGCCCGCAGCTGGCCGGCGCAGGTCAAGCTGCTGGGCTTCGTGGACAGCGGTGGAACGAAGCGGGACCTGACAGTGGCCAGCTACACCTACGACGGGGCCGGACGGAAGGCCACGGCGACCGACGCACTGGGGCGGGTCACGCGATACGACTACGACGCCGCAGATCGCCTGGTCAGGACGACGCTGCTCGGCTATCACAACCTGGACGGCAGCACCCGAGACGTGGTGCTGGAATCCCGCGCGTACGACCGCATTGGCAACGTGACGAGCCTGACGGCAGGCGGCCTCCGGACGACCACCTCGACCTACGACGCCGCCGGCAGACTCGTCTCCAGCGCCGTGGCGGTGGCGTCCGGGGTGACGCGCACGACCACGTACGCCTACGACGCCAACGGCAACGTGGTGTCGCGGTCGCTGACCGACGGCACGCGCACCGAGACGGTGAGCAACCACTACGACCTCGACCAGTCGGCCCGGCTGGACAGGGTCACGGTGCCGAACGGCAGCGCCGGCAGCGTGATCACCAGTCACACGTACGACCAGCGCAACCTGCCGGTCTCGACGGTCGATCCCCGCGGCAACGTGCCCGGCGCGACCGCCGCCGCGTACACGACGACGTACAGCTACGACCAGGCCGGCCGCCTCTCGGACGCCGTCGGGCCGGCCGTCCAGGTGGAGTCGGGCGGGAGCGTCGCCACCAGCCTGCAGCCGGCGGAGGCCACGGGCTACGACACGTTCGGCGACCCGACCCTGACCCGCGACGCCGCGGGCAACGTGACGACGTCCACGTACGACGTGCTGGGCCGCAGGACGGGTACCCGGTACCCGACGTACGTGACGCCGGGCGGCGTGACCGTGAACGCCGGCGAGTCGTGGACCTTCGACGCGGCCGGCAACGTGGTGAAGTCGACCGACCGCCGGGGCCAGAGCACGACGTACGCCTACGACATGCGCAACCTCCCGGTCGCCCAGACCGACCAGCTGGTCTCCGGACAGCCGGCGGCCGGCGTCACGACCGTCAGCTACGACGACATGGGCAACGTGACCGGGCTGAAGGACCAGGTCGGGGCGCAGCAGTCGTTCAGCCATGACGACCGGAACCGCATACGGACCGCCAAGAGGCTGGTGACGCTGCCCGGCAGCCCGCCGAGCGCCGCCGTCTACACGACGACCTACGACTACGACGACATGGGCAACCGGACCTACCAGTCAACGCCGCTGGGCGAGGTGACGAAGAGCCAGTACAACGCCGCCGGCGAGCTGACCCAGGTCACGGACCCGCGCCTCAACGTTTGGCAGACGGTGCGCGACGTGGCCGGCCGCCCGACGCAGGTGACGGACCCACTGAGCCGTTCCATCGTGTTGACCTACGACCTGGCCGGGCGCAAGACCCTGGAGAGCCGGACGGACCCCACGGGCAAGACGCTGGGGACACGGAGCTGGCAGTACGATGCCGCCGGCAACCAGCTTGCCGCGACAGACGGGAACGGCCACACCACCAGCTACGGCTACGACGCGCTCTCGCGGCTGACCAGCATGACGGAGCCGGTGTCGAGCACCTCCAGCGTGGTCACGGGGTTCGGCTACGACGCCGCCGGCAATCCGACCCGGGTGACGGATGGCAACGGCAACGCCACCGTGATGAGCTACAACGCCTGGAACCAGCTGGCGACCCGGGTCCTGCCGTCCACGCTGGCCAACCCCGCCCTCGGCGATCGCCAGTGGACGTGGACCTACGACGCCGGCGGCCTGCCGGTGACGGAGGCGCAGCCGGGCCTGACCATCGACCGCACCTACGACGAGCTGGGGCGGCTCGTCAGGGCCGCCGGCGGCAGCACCACCTCGACGTACGCGTACGACCTGGCCGGGCGGAGGACCTCGGCCGGAGGCACGGCGGGCAGCGTCACCTTCAATTACGACGAGCGCGGGCTGCAGACATCCGCCTCCGGGGCGGCTGGCAGCTCCAGCTTCACGTATGACGGCGACGGGCAGCTGGTCAGCCGCTCCGACGCCTCGGGCAAGACCACGTTCGGCTACGACGCCGCCGGCCACCTGACCTCCATCAGCGAGCCGCTGACCGGCGTCCAGCAGGGCCTCGGCTACGACGGCGCGGGCCAGCTCGCGAGCCGGACCTACGGGGCCGGCGCAGCCACGCGGACCTACGCCTACGACGGCCTCGGACAGCTGACGTCGGACGTGATGAAGAACCCGGCGGGGACGGTCGTCCAGCAGGCCGGCTACACGTACGACGGCGACGGCAACCTGCTCCAGCGCCAGCTCACGACAGCCTCGGGCACCGGCAGCGACACCTACGCCTACGACCAGGCCAACCGGCTCACGTCCTGGACCAACCCGGCCAGCACGGTCACCGGGTACGCCTGGGACGGCGCCGGCAACCGCGTGCAGGCGGGGTCGCAGGCATACACGTTCGACGAGCGCAACCGGCTGGTCAGCGGCAACGGCGTCACCTACACGTGGTCGGCGAACGGGAACCTGCTCTCGGCGTCCGACAGCTCGCAGATCACCAGCTACGGCTACGACGGGCTGAACCGGCTGACCTCGGCGCAGCAGGCGCTGCAGCCGCCGCTGAACGGCACGAGCACGACAACCTACGGCTACGACGGGCTGGATCGCATGGTGCAGCGCAACGGGGTTGCGTTCAGCTACGCGGGCGAGGGCCAGCAGCCGGTCACGGACGGCAGCTTCACGTACTCCCAGGACCCTGCCGGCGAGGTGCTCGCGGTCAGGAACGCGAGCCCGGCGCTGCTGGCTGCGGAGGACAGGCACGGTGACCTGGCGCTGACGATGGACACGGCCGGGAACGCGAAGGGAAGCTTCAGCTACGACCCGTTCGGCGCGGCGATCCCGCGCGTCAGCCCCGGCGGCGCCCCGACGCCGCCGAACGTGGGCTTCCAGGGCCAGTGGACGGACCCGACGACCGGCGCGGTGCTGATGGGCGCCCGCTGGTACGACGGGAAGTCGGGCCGGTTCCTGACCCGGGACACGTTCCAGCCGCCGGTGCTTGGCGCCGTCGACGCCAACACCTACCTGTATGGCCGCGCCAACCCGCTCGGGTACACGGACTTCAGCGGGCACTGGGGCGGACGCTGGACCGACTGGTGGACCTTCGCAGCGCCCGTCGCGTTGCGCGTGGCTGCCGCAGTGGTGGGCGCCGTGGGTGCGACGGTTGCGCTCGGAGTGGGGATTGGCCTCGTCGCGGGCTTCTGGCCCCATGATGTCTACTCCCCGGGCGGGTGCAATTGCGGCACCAGCGGGGATCCCTGGAACACACCGGCCGGTACCGACGTGGCGCCCGGCGGGGCGGTGGACCCGGGGTCATGGGCAGGTCCGTCCTACGGCGAAGGCGGTGGGACGTCGTACTACCGCAGGGGCGGTCGTCCGTACGTCGGGTCGCGCCCCGCGTACCGGCCGCGCCAGGCCTACCAACCGCCTCCGACCGGCCAGCGCACCCTGCCGCCGCCGCCGTTCCAGGTCAACCTCGGAGGCGGGCAGGTCTACCTGCGGCCGGACATGAAGCC
>DASYBH010000424.1:0-6493 GCA_036500885.1 Candidatus Dormiibacterota bacterium | reverse complement strand
GGCGGCGATGTTCTCCAGCTCGGTCGTGCCGGCGGCCGCACAGACCCGCTGGTGGCCCAGGTCGCCGATGCTCTGCACCGTCGACGCCTTCGGCACCAGGAGCCGCTGGCCCGCCTCGAAGTACTCGCTCGAGAAGGCGATTTGCTGCCAGCCCCTGCACGTCATCGGGAGCGTGCGGATGACGACGTCGACGGTGCCGTCGCGGAGCACCTGCATCGACTGCGCCGGCGTGATCACGCGGTACTCGACGTGCAGGTCGTCGCCGAAGATCGCCTGGCTCAGCTGCCTCGCGAGGTCGATGTCGAAGCCCTCGAGCTGGTTGTCCAGTGGGTTCAGGTAGCCGAACATCAGCGTGTCCTGCGCGATGCCCGCGATCAGCCGCCCGCGGTTGTAGATATCCTGCACGAACGACCCGTTGGGCAGGTCTCCCGCCCGAGGCAGCGGGCCCTGCGGCCGCAGACTGGCGGTGGCGTCGCAGGCCGGCGCGCTGGCAGCGGGCCCAGGGGCCTGCGCCACGCTGCGAGGGATCGTGGGGCCGACACCCGTCGAGCCGGTCGGCCCGAACAGGCCGCAGGCGGACCCCGTCAGAGTCAGGGCCACGGCCAGCACGACCGCCCGGGCCCCGCGAGGGGTTCGACCGGCGCTCACACGCTGTACTCGTCGATGCGCGGCTTGAGACCGCGGAACGCGAGCAGCGCGATCACCAGCGCCGCGAGCTGGAGCACCGCGCTGGCCAGCAGGCTGTAGTCCGCGATGGCGGTGTCGAGGTCGAACCCGCCCTGGATCGCGTTGATGGTGCGTCCGAGCGCACTGTCCACGCCCGCGAACGCGGCGCTGAGCTGGCCCGGCTGGGAACCGAGCGCCAGCCGGGACGCGCTGTCGTGGTCACCCTGCTGGGATCGCGCACGCACCGTCGCGTCCACGCCCATGAAGCGCCGGTACGCGCGCAGCACGTCCATTGCCGCGGCCCGCTCGTCGCCGGAGCTGGAGTTCAGCTCGTCGGCCAGAAGCCCTTTGAAGCGGACGTCGCCGCTGGCGGCCCGCCGCACGAGGTCGTCGGTCGGCGGCGGATCGGCCAGCCGTTTCGTCTCCGAACTGAACGTCTTGTCGAACGCGTCGCCGTTGCCGCGCGCGATCAGCGACAGGCTCTCGTTCCCATTCGCGTCGTAGAGGAGCGAGCGCACGTGCCACATGTTGAGCAGACGGCCGTAGTCCTGGCCCTCCGCCACGGCCAGCATCTGGCCGGTCAGCAGGCCCTCTGCCAGGAAGCCGATGGAGAGGAAGACCAGGAGGAGGGTCGCGAACACCAGCCGCGAGTTGCGCCGGCGCCGGAACTTCTCCGTCACATAGCGCTGCGAGTGCAGGAGGAACCGCATCAGCACCACCACCGCCGTCGCGTACAGGAGCGCCAGCGCTATCGCGACCACCAGCGTCGTGTTCTCGAAGCTGAGATCCCGCACGTACAGGTCGCTGAGCTGGTCGACCCTGGCCAGGAGACCGTCGCCCGGACGGTGCATGAGCTGCGAAGCCTGCCTGAGGTACGCGGCGCCGATGGGGAAACCCTGCTGGTTGTCCGCCCGCGCGATGTCCACCAGGCTCGTGTAGGCGGTGACCTGCACCGCGATCAGCTGCAGCTGGCTGCCGACGGCGGCGTTGCCGCCCGACCGCTCCGCCGCCTGCTCGAGCTCGCGCATCGCCTCGGCGATGTCCGCCTCGTACTGGTGGTGCGGTCCCGCGGCCTCCGTGGCGCCGGCGAGGAAGGCGTTGGCCTCGGCCCGGTCCGCGTCGGCGAGCGTGGCGTGGATGCGCTGCGCGCCGACGATGGCTGGCACCGTCGACTGGCGCATGCCATCGACCGCGCGCTCAGCCGCGAGCAGCGTGCCACTCCCGATCACGAAGAGCACGCCCGCGCCCACCCCGATCGCCACGACCAGCATCTGGAGGTGGCCGGGGGTGGTCCGAGATCGACGCCGCGCCTGCTCCGCTCGAGCCTCGAGGGAACCGCCCGCAAGGGATCGGCCATCAGCAGGCGCGGTTGCGATCAAGACGCGTTATCTCCCGAGAGTCCTCTCACGGTGAGCTGGGAAAAGAACCCGAGCTCGATGACGTCGTCCGGCGCGAGCAGTTTAACCTCACTGCCCTCCAGCGCGATGCCGTTGACTCGCGTGCCGTTGGTCGATCCCAGGTCGCGGATCCCCCACGCCGACCCCATCCACACGATCTCCGCGTGCCGGCGGGAGATGTAGGGGTCGCCGTGGATCGGGATGTCGAGGCTGCCACCCTCCCGCCCGATCACGATCGAGTGGCGGTCGAGGATGAACGTGCGCTCGGAGAGGTCCACCGGCGGCGGCGGGCACCCGGGGTCGTCGAAGCGCCTGGTGTTGACGCCCGCCAGCAGGACGAGCGACGGGGCGGCCGGCGCGGTGGGATGGGATGGCGTCGAGGGCGCCGTCGAGCCCGCGGCGAAGCCGTTGAGCTGCGGCTCTACCTCCGGCTGCGCCTCCGCCACGAAGGGCTCACCCATCTCGAAGTCATATCCGCAGTTCACGCAATAGCGGTCAACGCCGTCCCTGGGCACGCCGCAGACGAGGCACACGGCGTCGCCGGCCACGGTGCCGCGCTCCCGCACGCCGGCGAGCACCGCCGACGCCGGGTTGCGGATCCCACAGACGTTGCAGTAGTCGTCGCTGACCGAATGGTGACCGCGTGGGCACGTGAAGCTCATGTGGATCGACTACCCCCCACCCTGTCCTTCCCCGTTCGCCGGGGAGGGGACGTTGCGCGACCGTGGGAGCCTGACTGTCCTCCTCGATCTCGTGTCCAGCGTCATCTCGTCTTCCTTCGTCACCTTCGTCCTGAGTCGCACGGTGCCGCGCTCGGCGTCCTCCACCTCGACGACCGCCTCCAGCAGGCGCCGCGTGCCCTCGTTGCCGGACGCCGCAGCGAGCTGCACCGCCCGTCCCAGTCTCGCCGTCGCGGTGTCCACGTCACCGACCTGCCGGGCGCGGAGGCCCTCCTCGATGACGCCGGCCAGCTCCGCCTGACCGCTGTAGTGGGCGACGCCCTGATGGATCCGCGTGGCGCGGTCGGCATCGTCCGTCCAGATCGCCCGCACCGGGGCCTGGGTGGGCGCGGCGCCCTCGCCCACCAGGCTCACGCGCGCGGCGCGCACCTCGTTCGCCTCGCCCACCTCCTGGGGAACGACCTCCAGGCAGATGTGGTAGTCGCGCTGCTCGCCGAAGCTCCAGGAGCCCGTCGGGTAGTGAGTCACCAGTGGCCGGCCGGGGTCCGGCCGGAGCTCGGTGCGCCACTCGCCGTCCACGCCGCTCGGTTGCATCCACGACGCCATCTGGGTCAGGTCGACCACCTCTGGCGCCACCTGCTTCAGGAACCTGATCCGGCCGCCGACCGGGGTGAGCACCTGGAGGAGCACCGACCGCACCTGCTTCGACATCCGCCGCTCGATGATCGCCTCGAACTCGGCGCCCATCTGCGAGGGGTGCGAGATGATGTCGGTGGACCCCAGCAGGGCGTCGGCGATGCCCTGCAGCTCCGCGCGGTCCCAATGGGTGCCCACACCCCGGCAGTCGCACTCGAACTTGCCCAGGCACTGCTGCAGCTCGGTCTGGAGGAGTGCCGGGTCCTCGCTCTCGTTCCTGCCGTCTGTGAGCAGCAGCGCGTGGTGAATGGCGTCGGGCCGCGCCGCGAACAGATGCCTGGCCTCGCTCAGCCAGGTCGAGATGGCGGTGCCGCCCTCGGCGTAGAGCTTGGCGACGGCGTCCCGTGCCTCCTGGCGGGTCTTGTCCGAGGCGGCGACCGTCAGCGGCTCGGCGCCGGTGCCCTCCCAGCGCGGCGGCGGGTACACGATGCGGGCCGTCCGGCGCCCGGCGACGACGGCGAACCACGTGCCGTCCCGCAGCCGGTCGATCGCCCTCGACGTTGCCTCGCGGACGGCCGCGAGCTTGCTGGGCGGATCGGTCATGGAGGCCGAGCAGTCGAGCAGGAACACCTCCATCATCTCGTCGGTCACGTGGGCGGATTGGGTGGAGCCCGCGGTGACCGAGATGATGGCATTGATCTCCGACCCGCCACTGGGCAGGTACGGATTCTGAAAGACCTGTAAGTCGAGCGTCAGCACCGCTCGTCACCTCCTCCTGGCGCGGTGTCGACGGATGCGACGGCGACCGTGATGTTGTCGTGCCCACCGGCCTGCCTGGCGAGCTCGGTGAGGTGCTCCGCCAGCCCGAGCGGCGTCGAATCGTCGAGGTCCGCCACCGCCTGGCCAAGGTCTGCCGCGGCGGGGAGGTAGTTCCAGAGGCCGTCGGAGCAGAGCACGAGGTGGCCGGCCTCCTCGACCCGGAAGCTGAACACGGACGCCGCCTGTCCGTCGCGCCAGTCCTCGCCCAACCACCGGGTCAGGACGTGACCGTTGGGATCGCCGGCGGCCTCGGCCTCGGAGAGGAGGCCCTGCGCGACCTGGTCGGCCACCCACGTGTCGTCCCGGCTGAGCTGCCAGGTGCCGGAGCCGCACACGAGGTAGGCGCGGCTGTCGCCGACCCAGCCGATGGTGACGCAGTTCGCTCTGACCACTGCCGCGACCAGGGTGGACGATGGCGGGTCCTTGGCCGTGCCGCTGTAGGGTATGGTCGCGACCGCCGCCTGGGCCTCCACCACGGCCTCGCGCATCGCCTCCTCGAGGTCGTTCTGCTGGCTCTCCACGGAGGCCACGAGGGCGGCAAGGGTCGTCTCCGCGGCGACCTGCGAGGCCACGTGCGCCTGGTGCGAGGTCGAGACGCCGTCGCAGACCACCAGCACCGTGGCGTCGAGGGCCTCGAGCTTGACGACCGCCATCGCGTCCTCGTTGCGGGAGCGCTGCAGGCCGCGGTCGCTGACGCCGGCCACGCCGGGGAACCAGACCTCCACGTGATCGCGATCCCGTCGTGCGCCGTGCGCGACGGCGTCGTCGTCGCGCGCCGCGGGCGCCGCGCCGTTCGGCCTCGGGCTGGCGGCCGGCGCGGTCCTGGCGACCGACACGGTGGGCAGCAGCTCCTGACCGCACACCTCGCAGAAGCGGTCCCCTTTGCGAACCGGCTCGCCGCACTCCGGGTTGATGCAGTGGAGCGCCACTTCAGTCAACGTCACGCCGCCGTCATCGGGCGAACCTGGTTGGCGCGGTCGACCAGGCGGATCTTCTCGTCCCCGGTCGCGAGCCGCGCAAGCTCTCGGTATGCCCGCTCCAACGCCAGGCGGACCTGCTCCTCGTGCATCGCGGTGCCGAGCAGGAGCGTCTCCGACGGCGGCGCGGTCCGGGAATCCAGCAGGGCGAGCGCCGCGCCGAGCAGCTCGGTAGTCAGCTCGGTGAGCTGCCTGCCATCGAGCGACAGTCGCTCGATCGTGTTCGAGGCCCGCGCCAGATCCTCCACGGACGGGAGGCGATCGCCATCGCGCTCCATCAGCGTCCGGGCGATCGCAAGCTGGGCGAACGCGTACAGACGGGAAGTGCGGGGGACGAGCTGGTAGGCGTCCACGGCGGCCGGGCGGTCGCCCTGGGCGCGCCGGACGCGGGCCAGCCCGAAGCAGGCGGACGTGAAGCTGGGGTCGGTCGAGGCGACGACGTCGTAGAGATGCCCGGCCGGCTCCAGGTTGGACGCCTGCTCGGCCGCGACCGCCAGGGCCAGCTTGGGCGCCAGCTCACCGCTCAGCTCCGAGTAGAGCGCGTCGAACACGCTCTGAGCCTCCGCGTACCGCCTCTGCGCCAGCAGCGATAGGCCCCTGTACCACGTGACACGCCAATCACGCCTGGCGGCGGCGGCGGCCTGCGCCAGGCAGGCCTCGGCCTGCTCGTATTCGCCGGTCTCGATGAGCGCCCTGGCCAGGCCCAGGCTGACCTCCCCGGTGGCCTGCGCATGGCCCTGCTCGATCGCCTCCCGCAGGACCGCGACCTGGCGCTCCGGGTCCAGCATCATCGAGTTCATCACCAGGCTGGCCGCCGGGTCGGCGGGATTGAGTCGGACCGGCGGCAGGTGGCGCCAGTCGGGCTCGAGGGTGTCGGCGTCAGCGTGCAGCGGCTGGAGGTCGCCGCCGAAGAGGTTGCTGACGACGGTGTGCGTCGAGCCATGGGTGACGACCACCACCTCGCGCAGCACGCCATGGAGCTGCTCCGCCATGTCGTCCGCGGACTGGAACCGGTCCGCGGGCCTGGTGGCGGTCGCCTTGAGCAGGAAGCGGTAGAAGGAGTCGTGCCGCTGGAACAGGGGCTCCGCGGCCAGGCCGGGCAGCCGGTGCCGGTAGGTGGACTGGTAGCCGGGCATGTTCAGCGCAAGAACCGCGAGGCAGCGGCCGAGCGTGTACAGGTCGGAGGCGACCGACGGCCCCTCCGAGCCGACCTCCGGCGCCTGGTAGCCCTCGGTGCCGTAGACGATGCCGCTCGGATCGCCGAGCCGGGTGACGGCGCCGAGGTCGATCAGCTTGACGTCATCGCCGTGCAGCATCA
>DASYBH010000423.1:0-7285 GCA_036500885.1 Candidatus Dormiibacterota bacterium | reverse complement strand
GCTTCGTCATGCCTGGCGACATGGCGGTCGTGAACGAGGACGGGACGGTGACGGTGCTCGGCCGGGGCACGGTCTGCATCAACTCGGGGGGCGAGAAGATCTATCCCGAGGAGGTCGAGGCGGCGCTCAAGTCACACGCCGACGTCTTCGACGCGGTCGTCGTCGGCGTGCCCGACGAGCGGTGGGGGGAGGCGGTGGCGGCCGTGGTTGCTCCGCGCCCGGGGCGCACGCCGACGCTGGACGCGCTGCGCGTCCACTGCGGGGAGCGGATCGCCCGCTACAAGCTGCCGCGCGTGTTGGTCGAGGTCCCGGAGGTGGTGCGCTCTCCGAGCGGCAAGCCCGACTATGGCTGGGCGCGGAAGGTAGCGGGTCGCGGCCGATAGGATGTCGCCGTGATCGACGCGCGACAGCTGACGCCGGTCCAGTGGCAGCGACGGCAGCGGATCCTCGATGCGGCGGTCGGGCTGGCTTCCGAGGGTGGCTACGATGCGGTGCAGATGCGGGAGGTGGCGCTGCGGGCCGAGGTGGCGCTGGGGACGCTGTACCGGTACTTCGTCTCCAAGGAGCACCTGCTGGTGTCGGCGCTGGCCGCCCAGGTGACGGACCTGCGCGGCCGCCTCGCCGAGCGGCCGCCGCGCGGCGAGGACGATGCCACGCGGGTGATGGACGTCATCCGGCGCGTCACGCGGGCGCTCCAGCGAGATCCCGACGTGATCGGGGCGATGCTCAGGTCGCTGATCTCGTCGGGCGCCGGCGTGGGCGAGGCCGTCGGCCCGATCGGAGTGCAGATGACCGAGATCGTGGTGAGCGCCATGCGTCACGACAACGCGGACGCCGTCGAGCGCGACCGCGCCGTGGCCGAGGTGATCCAGCAGGTCTGGCTGGCGAGCCTGCTGTGGTGGGTCGCCGGCCGTGCGCCGGCGCGCCAGGTCGAGGAAAAGGTCGAGCGAGCGGTCCACCTCCTGCTGCGCTGAGGCCGGCACCCTCTCAGGGGGCCGTTCCCACGCGCATTCCCAGGCGGCGGAGCGCCGGTAGGCGATCGCGGTGCGGTCCGACCGGAGGTGGAGCCTTGGCCGCCGGGCCGGCTCCGACTCGGTCCGGCCCTCAGGACTCCCGGACTTCTGCTTAGAGTTTCCCCATGCGTTCTGAACACGATGCGGCAATCGATCACGAACGGTTCGAGCTCCGTCTCTTCCCCGCGGACCCGCCGGCGACCGCCGACATCCAGGTGGAGGAGCGCCGTCTCCCCTACGAGCCGACCGTCGCCGGTCTCAGCCCGGCGCTCGCCCGGGTGGTCGAGCGGTTCGGCCTCCCCGAGCGCCCGCTGGTCGTCGCCTGCGAGGACGGCGAGGAGGAGGAGTTCCAGGTGCTGGCCGGCGCCCGCTGGATACGGGCGGCGCGTGAGGCCGGGATGGACCGCGTCCCGGTCACGGCCCTCGAGCTCTCCGACGTCTCCGCGGCGTTCCTCGCGCTGGTGCTCAATCAGCAGTGGGCCGCCGACGTCGCCTCCCAGGCCGACGCGCTGCAGTCGCTGCTGGAGCACGGCCTCGACGAGGAGGAGCTGGCCCGCGCCAGCGGCCTGGGGCGCGGCCGCCTGCGCAGGCTCGGCACACTGCTGGAGCTCCACCCCGTGCTGCGCCAGGCGCTGCGCGCGGGACGCCTCAAGCCCCAGCTCGCGTTCTCGACGGCGGTCCTGTCCCCGGAGTCGCAGGAGGCGCTGGCGGCCGTCTTCGAGCAGGAGGGCGAGCTGACGAGCGCGGACCTGCGCAACCTGCCCGAGATGGCCGTCGAGGACGGCGAGACGGACGCCCAGGATGGGTCCGCTCCAGCCGTCGCCGAGGCGGACGAGGCCGGCGACGCCGATCCCGGTGAGGCGCTCGCCGCCCTGCGCGTGCTGGCCGGAGCCTCCGAGGTCCCCGCGGCGCGGGCGCGCCGGCAGGCGGAGGAGCTGCTGCGCACGCTGGAGCAGGTGAGCATCTCCGGCGAGATCCGCCAGCGGGTCGCGGAGGTGGTCGAGGAGCTGGGCCGCATCGCGGACTGACCTCCCAGGCTCCTAACCGTTCGGCTCGCTCCTGGCCGGGCGCATCGCCAGCGCGGCCGCCAGCGTCACCGCCGTGACCAGTGCCGCCGGCCCGGACGCCGCCGGCGCCGGCCAGCGGGACCAGATGGCCGCTCCCACGACGGCTCCGGCCGGCAGCGCCACCAGCACCGCGGCCTGCCGGGTCCATTCGTCGGTGAATCGAAGCGCCGCCAGGCCGGCAACCAGGTTGCTGAGCGTGCCGGTCACGAACGTGGTGGAGACGCCGGCCAGGGCCAGTCGCCGCACGGCCGCGGTCTGCAGGCCCATGCCCAGCGCCGACAGGCCGATGAGCGTGTCGAGGCCGGCTTGGGATCGCTCGGCGCCCGTCCACCAGAGCGCCGAGAAGACGATCAGCACCGCCGCCTCGGCGCCGAGCGTGATGTTCACACGCGGATGCCATGGGTGCGATGCCGCCTTCGCGGTCAGCCGCGACCCGAGCAGCCCCCCGGCGACGAAACCGGCGAACGCGGCCCCCGCCCGCTCGGCGCTGGAGACCTGCAACTGGCCGACGGCCAGGCCGAGCAGGACGAGGTTGCCGGTCATGTTCGCCGTGAAGACCCGGCCGAGACCGAGGTAGGCGATCGTGTCGGCCCACCCCGCCGCCGCCGTGAGCGCGATGAGCAGGACGTCGCGCACGAGCAGCCCGCCCCGCACCTTAACCACCCCTTCTCCCTCCGTCCATGCGCCGGGGAATAGGTTGGAGCCGAGCCGCGGGACCGCCGGTATCCACCGACGCAGCGCAGCGATGTCCTGGGGAGCGCGTACGCGGTCGCCGGTATCCACCGACGCAGCGCAGCGATGACTTGGGGAGCGCGTACGCGGTGGATACCGGCGCCAGATACCGGCGAGCGGCGGAGGAGGAAGTTCGATGCCCGACAGCCCGACCGAACAGCCTGGAGAGATCACCCGCCGGACGTTCGTCCGGGGCCTGGGCGCCAGCAGCGTGGCGATCGCCGCGGCGCCGTCGCTCTGGTTCCAGCCCGACGTCTCGGCGGCCGATTCGCCTGAGCAGCTGCACCTGCAGTTCGGTGGGGACGCCAGCCGCGAGATGGTCGCGTCCTGGGTGACGGGGGGCTCGGTCAAGCGGCCGCGGCTGCGGCTGGGCACGCCGGATGGCGGCTTCGGCCGCACGGTCCCGGCCGAGACCCGCACGTACGTGGACGGCGCCAGCGGGGTGGAGGTCTTCACCCACCACGCGGCGATCCACCGGCTGCGGCCCGACACCGCGTATGTCTACGAGGTGCTCCACGACGGCGCGGCGCCCCGCCAGGGGACGTTCCGAACGGCGCCGGCCGGCCGCTCCAGGCTCCGGTTCACCAGCTTCGGAGACCAGGCCACACCCAATCCCGGCAACGGTCTCTGGTCGGTGTGGGCCGGCTTCAACCCGCCCCAGGTCGAGAGCGTGAAGCCGCTGTTCCACCTGCTCAACGGTGACCTCTGCTACGCCAACATCAGCCCCGACCGGGTGAAGACCTGGCGCGACTTCTTCGTCAACAACGAGGTGTCGGCGCGCTTCCGCCCCTGGATGCCGGCCGCCGGCAACCACGAGAACGAGCTCGGCAACGGCAGGCTCGGCTTCGGCGCCTACCAGACCCGCTTCTTCGTCCCCGACAACGGCGAGGACGACCCGGCCCTCAGGAGCATGTGGTACACGTTCAAGGCCGGGTCGGTCCAGGTCGTCTCGCTGAACAACGACGACGTGTGCCTGCAGGACGGAGGCGACTCGTACGTGCGCGGCTACAGCCAGGGGGCTCAGAAGCGCTGGCTGGAGCGGACGCTGCGGCAGGCCAACGAGGACGGCGACATCGACTGGATCGTGGTCTGCATGCACCAGGTCGCGATGTCCTCGGTGCACAACTTCAACGGCGCCGACCTGGGCATTCGACAGGAGTGGCTGCCCGTCTTCGACCGCTTCGGCGTCGACCTCGTCGTGTGCGGGCACGAGCACCACTACGAGCGATCCAAGGCGGTGCGCGGCGTGGATCCCGCGGGCACTGACACCCTGCGGCCGCGGGTGGTCTCCGATCGCCTGGACGTGGTGGACACCAGCCAGGGCCTGGTGCAGATGATCATCGGCGGCGGTGGCACATCGGCGGACTCCCACGGTCTGTTCTACGACCCGCCTCGGGGCGACGTCATCGTCAGCGTCGGCCCCCAGCTTCCCAGCTCGCCCGGCCAGCCGCGGCCGAAGCGGGCGCCGACCAAGGTGACTGAGGAGGCGACCTGGGTGGGCAGCCGCGACCGGCTCCACGGGTACGGGTTCGCCGCCTTCGACGTGGACCCGGGCCGGGAGGACGGCACGACGAGCATCGAGGTCACGCTGTACGACACCGCGCCGTCCGTGACCGGCACGCCGACGGTGTTCGAGCGGTTCACGCTGCAGCGGCCGCGCCGCGACGCCGAGCGGCGCGAGCGCGAGGCGGTCGCCGGCCGCCCGGCCTGAGAGCAGCCGCAGGGAGAGGCGCATCCCCCGGACGCGCCTCTCCGCGCGGCCTCTTACGCGGTCGCCTCGACAGAGCCCCTTCGGAACCGGCCGGCGACGCCGTGCGAGCGGTGTCCGTCGAGCTCGATCAGGTCGAGCATCTGCGGCGGGATGTCGTGCAGGAACTGGCTGGAGGCGAGCGCGACCGTCTTGGCGAAGATCGTCCGGACGCTGGAGACCGTCAGGTACAGGCGCCGCTGGGCGCGCGTGATGCCGACGTAGCACAGCCGCCGCTCCTCGTCGAGCCCGCCGGCCTCCTCGAAGGCCCGCTCGTGCGGCAGCATCTTGTCCTCCAGCCCGGTCAGGAAGACGACCGGGTACTCGAGGCCCTTCGCCATGTGCAGCGTGATGAGCGTCACCCGCTCGCGCGAGCTGGTCTCGTCGGCGCCGGACGTCAGGGCGACGTCGGTCAGGAAGCGCTCCATGGCCTTGCCCGGCGCGAACCGCTCGTACTCCTGGGCCAGCTCGCGCAGCTCGGCCAGGTTGTCGAGCCGCGCGCGTCCCGCCGGCGAGCCGTCGTCGTAGTGCTCGGAGAGGTTGCAATGGCGGATGAGCAGCTGCAGCAGCTCGTGCGGCCGGCGCCTGCCAACGTCGGCGACGAGGGGGGCGACCTGCGCGTGGAACGACGCCAGCGCCTCCTGGGCCTCCGGCCGCACCTGGACCTGTGAGGGCACGCCGCAGACGTTCAGGATCGAAACGCCCCCGTCGGCCGCGGCGGAGATCGCCGCCTGGGCGGTCTTCTCCGACAGCCGGCGCTTCGGGACGTTGGCGATGCGGTCGAAGCTGACGGCGTCCGATGGATTGGCCAGGAAGCGGAGGTAGGCGATCGCGTCCTTGACCTCGCGGCGGTCCCAGAAGCGCAGGCCGCCGACGAGGTGGTATGGGATGCGGCGGGTGATGAGCGCCTTCTCGAAGCTGCGCGACTGAGCGTTGGTGCGGTAGAGGATCGCGAAATCGGAGTTCACCCAGCCCTCGGACTGCTGCAGGGCGAGGATCTCGTCGCCGACGAACGCCGCCTCGGCGCCGTCGTCGGGGCTGAGCAGCAGGACCGGGCGGCCACCCTGGCCGCGCGACGTCCAGAGCCGCTTCTGCGTCCGCTCCTGGTTGTGGGAGATCACGGCGTGGGCGACGTCCAGGATCGCCTGCGTCGACCGGTAGTTCTGCTCCAGCTTGACGACGGTCGCGTCGGTGAAGTCGCGCTCGAAGTCCAGGATGTTCCGGACGTCCGCGCCGCGGAAGGCGTAGATGCTCTGGTCGTCGTCGCCCACCACGGCGAGGTTGCGGTGCCCGTCGCAGAGCAGGCGCAGCAGGTCGTACTGGACGCGGTTGGTGTCCTGGTACTCGTCGACGAGGACGTGGTCGAAGCGGGACCGCCACTCGGTCAGCACCTCCTCGTCCGTGCGCAGCAGGCGGACGAGGTTCAGCAGCAGGTCGTCGAAGTCCATGCCGTTGGAATCGCGGCTCAGGGCCTGGTAGCGCTCGTAGACGAGGCGCAGCGCGCGGTCGGCCGCCTTCCGCCCGGTGATGTCCTCCGGCGACCGGGACTCGGCCTTCGCCCGGGAGATCGCGGCCAGGAGGCCGGCCACCTGGTGCTTCTTGGGGTCCAGGTCCAGGTCGGCCAGCGCACGCTTGAGGATCGAGCGGGAGTCATCCTCGTCGAAGATCGTGAAGCCGGCGCGGTAGCCGAGCCGGTCGGCGTGCGGTCTGAGCATGCGCGTCGCGATCGCATGGAAGGTGCCCACCCAGAGCCCCTCCGGCGAGCGGCCGAGCAGGGTCTTGAGGCGCGCGCGCATCTCGCGCGCGGCCTTGTTGGTGAAGGTCAGGGCGAGGACGCGGTCGGGCTCCACCCCATGGTGGATCAGGTTGGCGATCCGCATGGTGAGCACGCGGGTCTTGCCGCTGCCCGCGCCGGCGAGGATCAGCAGGGGGCCGCTGCGATGGGTGACGGCCTGGCGTTGCGGGTCGTTGAGCGTGTCGAGGTCCACGGCCGAGGGGGAATGATAATGGCCGCCGACGGCCGGTGTCGCCCCGCCCCTGGAGGCCACCCCGGAGTGCGGCCGCGCCGCGTGATGGCCCAGCTCTGTGGGTCCTTGGGCAGGGGCGGGTCATGGACGTCGCGGTCATGAGGCGTCAGTGAATACTTGACAACAGGGGTGGCTCCAGGTATCATGACGGCGCCAGGTGCTCCTGTGGAGAGCCTGAGATAGGGGTCCCATTGGGGCCCATGGGCTCGTATATGAGAGCCCCACCAGGGCCCCCTTCTGGGGGCCCGCTTTCTTCCCGGTCGCTTCAGCGTGTCGCTGCTCGACACGCTGCGGCCCGGCTTGGCCAGTCGTTGCGGCAGGGCGTATCACAGGCGTCGCGGGATTGCCGTGTCAGTGAATACTTGACAGCCAGGAGCGCCGTCGGCTATCGTGTCAGCCATCAGGCGCTCCTATGGAGGGCCTGCACTTCGGACCCCGGTAGGGTCCACGGGCTTGTGGTGAGCCCCACACTCTGGGCCCCTCCCGGGGGCCCGCCCTTTCCAATGCCCGGCGCATGGCGGCAGCTCGATGCGCCGCGAGCACATTCGCGCGGGAGGATTCGGATTGTCTGGCAAGTATGCGGTGATGGTCGACGCCGGCTTTCTCTGGGCCGAAGGCGCGAAACTCGTTGGTCAGGCGCGAGATACCGTGACATTCGATGGTGCGGCCTGCGTGAAGTGGTTCAACAGCTTCGTCCAT
>DASYBH010000422.1:0-2405 GCA_036500885.1 Candidatus Dormiibacterota bacterium | reverse complement strand
CCGTGTACGTGGTGGTCAGGTGAGGCGCCGTGGTCAGGCTGGCGCCGTTGGCGAAGTAGCGATCCACCTGCGCTGGCGTGATGTCGCAGACCGCCACCGGGTTGAGCGGATCGAGCTCGCTGACCAGGTTGCCGGCCTTGTCACCGGCCACGCCGGCGGGCGGGCAGACGGCCTGGTACTGGGTCTTCGTCACCTCCTGGAGCGAGCCGTCCGGGTTGTACCGGTCGAGCTCGATCTCCCGACCGTGCTCGGCGTTCGCCGGCAGCCACCAGGGGGACACGTTGCAGGCACCCGCCGCCTGGCACGAGGTGCCCTCCATCGGGTCGCTGGTGCTGTACACGCCGCGGCCCTGCGTGCCCGGGTACTGGTGGACGTTCCTCGAACCGTCGGGGTTCGTCACGGTGGCCGTGCCGAAGCCCATGAACCGCCAGTTGTAGAAGTCGAGGACGTCCCAGTCGAAGCTGTCGCCCCAGTAGGAGTCCATCGGCGCCATGCGGTAGCCGAACGTGGTGGTGCCGGTCACCGGCGTGCTGGTCTGCGCGCCGCCCTGCCCGGCCTGGCTCAGCCGCAGCACGGTGTCGGTGCGCTGGGTCAGCACGATCCGGCTCCACGACCCGTCGTCGGTCACGTCGCAGGGCGAGGTGCTCTGCTGGCTGTCGCAGACGAACGGGTCGAGCAGGTCGGCGCCGGCGGGCACCCCCCAGGTGTTGTTGCGGGCGTTCCGCCAGGAGAACGTCTGGGAGAGGCCCTGGCCGTTGCTCGCGGAGCTCAGGTAGTAGCTGTTGCCCGCGTAGCTCTGGCTCCACAGGTTGCAGCCGGCGCCGGGCGGGCCGACGTTCCACGAGTAGCCGCAGTTGGTGGCCGGCGCCGGCGCCCAGACCGAGTCCTCGTAGAGCTGGGTCTGCTGGCTGTAGCCGAACGTCCGGCTGGGCAGCGCCGTGCTGCCGTCGGCGCCGATCTCGGTCAGCCCGGTCAGGAGCAGGCGGCCCGCCGTCGACTGGGGCACGCCGCTGAACGGGTCCGTGATCGTGGCCGGTCCCGACTGGTCGTAGGCCAGCCGGTAGTCGCGGAGCGTGTTCCAGGGGGTGGCGCCGCTGCCCCTGACCTGGACCAGGGCGTCGTTGAGGATGAACGTGCTCTCCACGGCCGGCGCCGCCAGGCCGCCGCTCGCCGAGAGATCGACAGGGTCGTCGCAGCGCAGGCTGCCGCTGGCGGCGCAGGAGCCGCCGGCCACGTGCGCCACGGAGTGCGAGGCCTGGAAGCTCACCCGCATCAGCGGCGTCCAGGCCGAGCCGGCGCACGCCACCTGCGCGCTGTGGCAGGCGGGGGAGTCGTACTCGACGGTGGCCATGACCGCGTCACGCGGGTACGCGATGCCGCCCGTCCCGGACTGGGTGTCGGTCTGGTACGTGACGTGGATCTGGTTGCCGCTGGGGTCCGTGATCAGGTCGAGCAGCCAGTTGGCGACGAAGTCCAGGGTGCCGGTGCCGACCGTCTGGGGATAGAACTGGAGCGAGTCCGGTGTGCAGCCGAACTCCTCCATGATCCCGCTGGGCAGGAAGACGCGGAAGCAGGGCGGCACGGCCGCCATGCCGGGCAGCGCGTTCGACCCGGTGAAGGAGACCACCCTGGCGTGCGTCTCGGGGGCCGTGTGCCACGCGATCGGACCGGGCGTGATCGACGTCCCGTTGTGGTCCTCGTAGTACGTGCTGACACCGGTGCTCGGCGGGATCAGCTCGGCCTGCGTGCCGAACCCGTCGACGAGCTGCCAGACGTCGTTCCACTGCGGGCTCTCGCAGACGGTGCCGCAGCCGAGGTCGACGTTCCGCTCGGCCCAGCTGATGGAGCCCAGCGTGAGGTGCCAGCCCTCACCGACCCACGGCGCCCCCCCGGCCACGTTGTGCTGGTCGTTCACCGCGGAGCTGTTGTAGCCGAGCGCCAGCGGGGGCGTCAGGCCGCCCGGCCCTGCCGGCAGCTGGAGCGTCTGCGGGAGCGTGAGCGAGCCCGCGCTCGGGTCCACCTCGGTCAGGTTCGGCGCCCCGAACGTCGACACGGGCGCGGTGCTGTCGAAGCCGAACGTGACGCTGCTGGTGCTGATCGGGGCGGTCGTCGACAGGGTCTGAGCCGTGGTGTCGACGGTGGCGGGCCGCATGGCCATCGGTCCCAGGCGCCTGGTCGCGCCGGAGCCGCCGCTGGTGGCGGCCCCCGTGGCGGCGCGGCCGCCCGTCCTCGCCCCGGGTGACGGGGCCGGCGCCGCGGGGTCGAGGCTGACCCCTTGTGGCAGCGGTGCGTTCACGATCGCGACCGCGTGGCGGACATCGAGCGCGGCGCCGCGCTTCCCGAGGCTGAGCTGCACGCCGAGCGGGTGGCGCAGCCCCTGGCCGGCCACCTGGCCGCCGGCGTTC
>DASYBH010000421.1:0-12966 GCA_036500885.1 Candidatus Dormiibacterota bacterium | reverse complement strand
GCCGGGCTCCGCGTCGGCCGCCAACCCGGACCGAGCCACGTGGTGCTGGAGGCGGACGGCCGCCGGTGATGGAAACGCTGCTACACAGTGCCCTGGCGAAAGGCGGTGAACGGGCGGGCGGGCGACTTATCTGAATGAGTTGAAGCACGGAGCCACGAAGGACACGGAGACGCACGGAGGAATTGGAAATCTGGGGATCGGTTGAAGCGCTGAGGCTGACCTCGGAGCCCTTCGTGCGTCTCCGTGCGCTCCGTGGCTCCGTGCTTCAGACCAATTCGGAATCAATCGTCTACGACACAGCAGCGCCGGGTCGGTGGATCCCGGCGCAACCCCTGGAACCCTTGGAGGCAGGAGCGATGGCGGAATGGACGGGCGTCGGCGGCAAGCAGGTGGTCATCACGGGTGCGACCAATGGCATCGGTCTCGCCGCGGCCGAGGCGCTGGGCGCGCGCGGGGCCCGGCTGGCGATCGTCGCCCGCAGCGAGGACAGGGCGCGCGCGGCCGTGGGCCGGATCCGGTCGGCCGCGGGCTCCGGCGTGACCGTCGAGGTGTTCTCCGCCGACCTGAGCTCGCAGCACTCCGTGCGCCGGCTGGCCGCCGAGCTCCGCGAACGGCTGCCCAGGATCGACGTCCTGGTCAACAACGCCGGGGCCATCTTCCACCGCTGGCAGCTGACAGAGGACGGAGCCGAGCAGACCTGGGCGCTCAACCACCTGGCGCCGTTCCTGCTCACCAACCTGCTCCTCGACCGGCTGAAGGAGAGCGCCCCCGCCCGCATCGTCACGACGTCCTCGAGAGCCCACCACGGCGCGAGCGCCCCCTTCGACGATCTCGACGGCCGGCGCAGCTTCTCACGGGGCGCTCCGGCCGCCAGGGGCTTTCCGCGCTACGGCGAGAGCAAGCTCGCGAACATCCTGTTCACGACCGAGCTGGCGCGGCGGCTGGAGGGCACCGGTGTGACCGCCAACTGCTTCCACCCCGGGTTCGTCGCCAGCGGCTTCAACCTCAACAACGGGCCGGGGATGCGCCTCGCGATGACCCTCGCACGCCCATTCGCGCGGAGCCCGCAGCGGGGGGCCGAGACCCTGGTGTGGCTGGTCGACTCGCCGGAGGTGAGCGGCCAGAGCGGCGGCTACTACGTGGACAAGCGCAGGAGGACGCCCTCGCCCTCAGCCAGGGATCAGGAGGCGGCCAGGCGGCTCTGGGAGGTCAGCGAGGAGCAGACGAGCACGTCGGCCGTTGGTTGACGGGACGCGTCGGTCGATCGGCCGGGGCACGGGGGAGGAGGCGTAGACGACGCCTCCTCCCCCCGTGCGCTATACCGTCAGGGGCTGGCGCCCGTCGACGGAGACCAGCTCGGCACGCTCGACGAAGAGCTTCTGCGCGGTGGCGGTGGCCACCGGAACGGTCCACGTGTTGTTGGCCTGGAAGACCGTGGACATCGACGTGACGCCGGGCGGGAACGTGATCTCCATCGGGTTGGAGATCGCGAAGATGTCCAGCGTCTGGCCGACGATGGCGTTACCGAAGGCGATCCAGTAGGTCGGCGCGGGAGTGAAGACGAGGTTCGCGTCCGGCCGGGTCTGGACGACGAACGTCCCGACGCCGGCCATGCCGATTCCCACCGCGGCCTGGGCCGACGGTGGGATCGTGCCGTTCTCGGTGATGTACAGCGAACCCGGATGAGGGCCCCGGTCCTGGTTGACGAAGTGGTAGCGGTCGCCGGTGTGCGCCAGGGTGATCTGGTTCGTCGAGGTGAGGTCGGCCGGCGCTGTCTGGGACGCGGTGAATACCACCCCGGGCGCCAGCGCACCAGTCTCGCCCCAGACGAAGTCGTAGGCGACCGGCCACTGGAAGGTTCCCCTGGTGGCGGCGTGGACGTGCTCGGAGAACCAGGCGAGGGAGAACAGGTTCGACACGCCGATGGTGGGCTGCTGCTGGAACAGGAAGACGTCGCCGGTCCGGGGCGACTGGTTCTGCCACTGGACGGTGTACCGCACGGATGTGCTCATGACGGACGTGCTCCTCGAGAGTGAACGAGGCAGATATCGCTGCCGGCCGCTCTCCGAGCGGCCGATCCCAGTCCCACGTTGGCAAGCTCTACCCCTGCCGTCCATCCACGGAACTGTGCGCAGCGCACGGGGAGGAGGCGGCGCGCCTCTCCCCGTGCGTTCTACCGTCAGGATCTAGCGCCGGTCGACGGCGACCAGCTCGGCAGGCTCGACGAAGAGCTTCTGCGCGGTGGCGGTGGCGGTGGGCACTGGAACGGTCCAGGTGTTGTTGGCCTGGAAGACCGTGGACATCGACGTGACGCCGGGCGGGAACGTGATCTGCATCGGGTTGGAGATCGCCACGATGTTCAGCGCCTGGCCGACGATGGCGTTGCCGAAGGCGATCCAGTAGGTCGGCGTGGGTGTGAAGATGAGGTTGGTGTTCGGCTGGGCCTGGACGACGAACGTCCCGACGCCGGCCATGCCGATTCCCACCGCGGCCTGGGCCGACGGGATCGTGCCGTCCTCGGTGATGTACAGCGACGCCGGCTGAGATCCCGGGCCCTGGTTGATGAAGTTGTAGGCGCCGCCGCTGCGCGTCAGCGAGATCTGGTTCGACGTGGTGAGGTCGGCCGGCGGGAACTGGCCCGCGCTGAAGACGACTCCCGGCGCCAGCACACCGGTCTCGGCCCAGACGAAGTTGAAGGTAACCGGCCACTGGAAGGTTCCCCTGGTGGTGGGGGCGACGTACTTGGAGAACCAGGCCAGCGAGAACACGTTCGGTACGCCGATGTTGGGTTGCTGCTGGAACATGAAGATGTCGCCGGTCTGTGTCGACTGGTTCTGCCACTGAACGGAGTACTGCACTGGTGTGCTCATTGAACTGACGTCCTCCTGGAGAGCGAACGAGACCGATATCACCGTCGGGCCGCCTCTCCTTCTCGAGCGGCCGACCCCACCCTCCATTCGAGTATCAAGGTGGCACGGTCGAAGACCTGCCGTCCATACACCGATCTGTGTATTTTTTGGCTCCCCGCCCACTCGGCCAGTTCTGATCGCTTCTTGAACCCGAGCGTGGCGTAGATGTTGTGCAGGTGCCGGGCGACGGTGTGCTCGCTGAGGCTCAGCCGGTCCGCGATCTCCCGGTTGGTCAGGTGCGCCGCCACGAGCCCGGCCAGCTCCAGCTGACGCGGGGTCAGCCCGCCGTCCGCGGCCGCGCCGCCGGGCCGGCCCTGGTGATGCGCGAGCGTCATCGCCCTCTTGGCCCCCGCCCTGGCCCCCACCTCCGAGAACACCCGGCATGCCAGGTCGGCCTGGTCGCGTTCGTGGAGGAGCTCCGCGCGCCAGCAGCGCACCTGGCCCTCCATCCAGGGAAAGGGCGCCGCCACCGCGGCTCGGACCGCCTCCTCGGCTCGCTCCGGTCCCGGCTCCGCCCTGAACCGTGCGGCGGCCAGAGCGGCGCGGAGGAAGGGGTTGAGATCGCGATGGCCGGCGGCCGCGTCGATCGCCGGCACGGCCTCCCCGCACCGCCCGAGCCGGATCAGCGAGTCGACCTCGAGGGGCAGTCGTATCGGTCCGAGCTCGAGCATCCCGCATCCGGTCCGGGAGCCCCCCTCACGGGCCAGCCGGAGCTCCGCGGCGGCGCGCTCCAGCTCGCCCCGCTCCCAGGCCAGCCAGCCCCGCGTGGAGGCGGCCACCAGCCCGGGAGGGATCTGGAGGCCGGCTGGCTCGCGTCTGAGCAGCTCATCCGCCTCGCGCAGGCGGCCGAGGTGCAGGAGCAGGTCGGCCTCGCCGGCGTCGACGTGGTGAGCGAGGAACGGGGCGCCGGTGGGGACGTCCTTCTGGAGCTGGGCGTAGATCCGGCCGGCGTGGCCGGCCTCCCCGCGCAGGGTGTGGACGCAGGCCTGGGCCAGCCTGGCCGGCACGACCGTCCACCCGCCGCGCCGCCGGGCGTCTCGCTCCGCGCGTTCGAGGGACTGCGGGTCCACGGCCATGCCGCCGTGCGGCACGAGGTCCGGCGGCTTCTCCCGGGCCGCCCGCGGCGGCATGCCGGTCATCTCCGCCAGCCAGGCGGCGCCGGCCGGGAGATCGGGCGTCGAGTCGAGCCCGTCGCTGACTCGCGAGAGGTCGGTCTCCTGGCCGGCCACCGCCCTGGCCTCGTCGAATCGGGCCTGGGCGATGAGGGACGTGACCAGGTGGTGAGCCAGGCGTTCCGCTTCACCTGCCTCCAGCCGCCGTCGCCCGTCCCAGCGCTGCCGCACGACCCGCTCCATCTCGGTCCAGCGGCCACACGCCACGAGATCGTCCAGCAGCGCCTGGCAGGTCGGCACCGTTCGCTGGTGCAGGGCCGGCTGGCGGCGGACCAGCTCCCAGGCGGTGAGGCCCAGTGACGCGGCGCGACCGGTGTTGCCCGTCCGGCGCGCGTCCTCGATGCCCGTCACCAGCACCTCCACCGCCAGCTCGGGCTCCCCCGCCGCTTCCCAGTGGAAGCTCAGCCGCTCCAGCCGGTCGGGCTCCAGCCTCTCCATCGCACGGGCGACCTGCGCGTGGAGCTGGCGGCGGCGCGAGGCCTTCAGCCCCCGCTCGAGGGCCTCGCGCCTGAGGTGGTGGGTGAACTCGTAGCGCAGGGGTTCCGAGCTGCTCAGGTGCACCCAGCCCAGCTCGGCCGCCTCCTCCAGCAGGTCGAGCGCCGGCCCCAGGCTCAGCACCGACCAGGCCGATGACTGCGCCCCGACCACGGCCGCCAGCTCGAGCAGCTCTCGGACCTCCGGTCGGAGGCGGGAAAGGCGCTCGCCGAATCGCGAGAGGAGCTCCGCCGTTCGATCCGGCATCCGGTGGCGCCGGGGCGCCTCGCTCATCAGATCGCCCACCAGCTCGATCAGCAGCAGGGGCGTGCCTTCGGAGAGCTCGACCGCCTCGTCGAGCATCGCAGGTGGCAGGCGGGGTGCTACGGCCCCGGCCAGCACGGCGGTCTCGCCGGAGGACAGGCCCGTCAGCCCGAGCCGGTGGACGTGGTCCTGCTCGGACATCGCCAGCACCCGCTCCAGTCCGGACCTGTGGACCACCAGCCGGTCGTCACGATGCGTGACCAGCACCACGAGGGGGAGGTCCGGCAGGCGCCGTGCGGTGTGGGCCACGAAGTCCCAGCTCCCCTCGTCGGCCCAGTGGAGGTCCTCCAGGACCAGGAGTGTGGGGGTCGCGCGGTCCTCGCCCAGCATCGCGTCCAGGAGTCCGTCGAAGACCAGCGGCTGGTTCTGCAGGGGCGCGCGTTCGTGGTCACCAGGAAGGCGAAGGCTGGTGAGCACTCCCGCGAGCGTCCCGGCTCGGGCCTGCGCTCTCGCCCACGGCGCCCGGTGGCCCCCTTCGCCGGCTCGATCGAATGCTTCCTGCAGGGGACCGTACGCGCGGTCGGCGTCCTCGGAACGGGCCGAGCCGGTGAGGACCTGCCAACCGGGCACGAGGGTCGCCAGCTCGCTCGCCAGGCGGGACTTGCCGATCCCCGGCTCGCCGCTGACGAGGATCAGGCCTCCACTGCCCCTGGCGGCCCGGTTGACGACCTGACGTCCCACTGCCAGCTCCCGAGCGCGGCCGACGAAGGGGACCGTCGGACAGGCGTTCGAATGCACCATTGCTACTCCGATACCTCTGTCTGGCTGGCCTCCCCCTCACCATGGGACATTCTTGCCCGTGGGGCTCAGGATGGGCTCGACCCGATCTGACCTCGGGTGAACATCGCCCGGCCCGCCGTCGGGCGGTGGGGGCCTCCCCGGAGGGCGAACCAACGCACGCCCGCTATGGCATCACTGTCGGCAGGGACCGCCGCCAGTGGCTCTGGCTCGACTGTCCCGACTCCAAGATCGCCTGGGAGCCGTAATACTCGTCAGCGCCGCCAGCCGCCGACGGGCGACCGGCCCGTCAGCCGGAGGCCCTGGCGATCCGGCGCTGCTCGCGTGTGGAGCCGGGCACCGGCAGCAGCACCAGGTTCCCGCCGGGTGGGTGCGCCCCCTGGCGGTGCAGCGCGCACAGCTTCGCCTGTTCCGGCGTCTCGTGCGCATGGCCCTGGCAGCGGCCGACGTCGTCGCCGACGCCGAGCCATCCCTCGCCGTCCATCTTGACGGCGTATACGCGGATCCGCCTTGTGTTCATCTGCGTGAGTCCATCCGTTGTTGCGACGAGTGCTTCGACCGGTCAGAGAGACGTTGGCTCGACCACGGAACCGTGCCGGGCTCCGACCCGACCACCACCACGCTACACCATCGGCTCGGGCCTGGCGAACGCGGATCCCCCCTGCGCCGTGGAGAGGCCTCCGCAGAGGCCTCTCCGGGGCGTCCTGGCCTGGCCGTGGGGGCTCCTCGCCAGTTCGTCCCTCCTTCCGTGAGCGGCCGTTCTCAGCCCAATCCGAGGCTGTCGTCAACGCGCCGGGCGGTGAGCTCGGCCAGCACGATGCGTCCCAGCTGCTCGCGTACGTGGGCGAAACTGAGACCGGCGAGGCGCGCCTGCGCGAGGCGCTCGAGATCATGCGCGGGCTGGGGACGTCGCCCCAATCGCGATCGTGCTCGCCAACCCGGAACGCCGCCCTGGATCGAGGCCGGCGGCTCCCGGACTCGTCTGGAATCAGATCGCCGAGGTGCTTCGCTGGCGAGTCGGCACCGTCAGGCTGAGACTCAGCAGCGCTGACCCTGGGCGGGGAGCGTGCCCTGGAGGAAGTAGGCGTCTATGGCGCTGTCGATGCAGGTGCTGCCGCGCCGGTACGCCGTGTGGCCGTCGCCGTCCCACGTGAGCAGCCTGCCGGAGGCGAGCTGCCCGGCCAGGCCCTGCGCCCAGGCGTATGGCGTCGCGGGGTCGCGGATCGTGCCGACGACCACGATCGGCGCCGCGCCCTTCGCCGTGATCGCATGGGGCTGCACCTGCGCCCGCAGCGGCCAGTAGGCGCACGTCAGGTTGCTCCAGGCGAGGGTGGCTCCGAACAGCGGCGATGCCTGGCTGTAGGACGGCACCTCGGCCTGGACCTCGGCGATCGAGGTGGCGCCGGGCCGGTCGAGGCAGTTGATGGCGGTGTTGGCGGCCAGCTCGTTGCTCCGGTAGTGGCCGTCCGGCCGGCGGTTGGTGTAGCTGTCCGCGAGGGCCAGAAGGCCGCGTCCGTTGCCCGCCAGCGCGAACCCCAGCGACGCGCGCAGCAGCGGCCACGTGGCGTCGGTGTACAGCGCGGCGATGATCCCCGTCTCGGCCAGGGCCAGGTCGACCGTTCGGGTCGCGTCGCCCCGCAGCGGGCGCGCGCGGATCGACGTGAGGAGTTCTCCCACGCGCTGCTCGGCGGTGCCGGCATCCGTGCCCAGCGGGCAGTCCGCCCGGCCGGCGCAGTCGGCCAGGAAGGAGCGCAGGGCCAGCTGGATCCCCGCCGCCTGGTCGTGCCCGATCTGGTCGGTGCCGATCCGCGGGTCCAGCGCGCCGTCGAGGACGAGGCGGCCGACGCGAGCTGGAAACAGGTCGGCGTAGGTGGCGCCCAGGTACGTGCCGTACGACTTTCCCAGGTAGGTGAGGCGCTGGTCTCCCAGCGCCTGACGCAGGACGTCCATGTCGCGCGCCGCGTCCCTGGTGCTGATGAACGGCAGCAGGCTCGCCGAATGGGCCTGACACTGCGTGGCGAAGAGCTTGGCCTCGCTGACCACCTGGTCCTGTTCGGCCGGCGTCCGCGGGTCCGGGACGGTGGCCACGTATGCGTCGGTCTGCTGGTCGTCAAGGCAGGTGACCGGCGCGCTCAGGCCCACGCCTCGCGGGTCGAAGCCGACCGCGTCGTACCGCGCCAGCACCGCGCCGCTGATCGCCTGCTCGGCGCCGCGGGCGTAGTCGATGCCGCTGCCGCCGGGCCCGCCCGGGTTGACGAGCAGCGAGCCCAGGCGGAGAGTTGGGTTCGAGGCCGGCCGGCGGATGACCGCGATGCCGATCGCCTGCCCCTTCGGGTGGGCGTAGTCCAGGGGCACCTTCAGCGTCGTGCACTGGTAGCCGCCCCCGCAGCTCGTCCACGCCAGCCGCTGGCTGTAGAACGGCGCCAGGCCGTCGGACGTGGCGCTCGGCGAGTGCGCCGGCCTGAGCAGCGGCAGAGGCACCGCCGGCGAGCAGGCGGCGAGCGTGAGCAGCATGAGCAGGGCGGCGAGCGAGAACTCTCTCAGCACGCGGCGACGCACCACGCCGTCATGGTAGTCGGTGGCCGCCCGGTGCGCCCGCTACCATGTTCGGTTGTCCCGACTGGCACGCTCGTGCCGGTCGTCGAGGGCGTGCCCTGGGGAGGTGAGCGCAAGTTGCGGTCGTGGCATCCGGCGGGGCCGCGAACGGCCGGGAGTGCCAACCGGCGGGTTGACCAATGCGCCACCTGGTTGTGGTAGCCTGCGTGCGGCGCCTCACCGGGGGCGCGCGTTGCGGAGTCCTCCTCTTCTCGAACGGGCCCTCGACGTCGGCCCGGCACAAGTTCGAGAACAACATGAAGGAGCTTCGCCATGCCCAATGGCACCATCAAGAAGATCGTCTCCGACCGCGGCTTCGGATTCATCGCAGCTGACGACGGCAAGGAGTACTTCTTTCACCGCAGTGGTACCGAGGCCAGCTTCGACACCCTTCGCGGTGGCGAGGGCGTGGTCTTCCAGGTCGAGATGAGCCCCAAGGGCCCGCGCGCCAGCCGCGTGCGTCTCGCGTAGACAGGAGTCCGAAACTGCCCACCTTTCAAGATCTCGGCATCGGCGGGCGCAGCCAGGCTGCGCTCGCGCGGCACGGCATCGACACACCGGTGCCCGTCCAGGCCGAGACGATTCCCAGCCTGCTGGCCGGACGTGACATCGTCATCGAGGCGCCGACCGGGTCCGGCAAGACGCTCGCCTACCTGCTCCCGATGGTGGAGCGGCTGGCACGCCCGGGCCCAGGCCCACGCGCACTGGTGGTGGTGCCGGTGCGCGAGCTCGCGATGCAGGTCGACTCCGTGTACCGCCTGCTCGGCGCGAGCGGCCGGATCGCCACCCTCTACGGCGGCGTCGGCTACGGCGCCCAGATGGCCGCGCTCCGGCAGCGTCCGGACGTCGTGATCGGGACGCCCGGCCGGCTGCAGGACATGATCGAGCGGGGTCTGCTCACGCTCGCGCGCATCCAGTACCTGGTGCTCGACGAGGCGGACGAGATGCTCGACTCCGGCTTCGCGCCCGCGGTCGAGCGCCTGCTCGCGCTCACGAAGCAGCCGCAGATGGTCCTGGCCTCGGCGACGATGCCCGACTGGGTCGCGACCATGATCCGCAAGCACCTGGTCGACCCGGTGCGCGTTCGCGTCGCCGGCGAGGAGACCGAGCCGCGGCTGGAGCACGCGCTGATCCGCGTCGAGCGCCACGCCAAGCTGTCGACGCTCAGCCATCTGCTGCGCCGCAATCGCGGTGTGATCGTCTTCGGACGCACCAAGCACGGGGTGCGGAAGCTGGCCGAGGATCTCCGCCGTCTCAGTCACGACGCCGTGGAGCTGCAGGGAAACATGTCCCAGTCGGCGCGAGACCGGGCGATGGCGGCGTTCCGGTCCGGCCGCAGCGACGTGCTGGTGGCCACCAACGTCGCCGCTCGCGGACTTGACGTCAGCCATGTCCAGTTGGTGGTGAACTACGACCTGCCCGAGACCGCCGAGTCGCTGACGCACCGCGTCGGCCGCACGGCGCGGATGGGGAACGAGGGTCGCGCGCTCACCTTCGTCACGCCGGACGACGCCACCCTGTGGAAGCGTCTCCGCCTGCAGGGCGCGCCAGACCTGCAGGAGCTGGACCTCGAGCACCTGCTGGGCGAGGGCGCCTGGCGGTATGTGGCGCCGACCGCGGCGCCGGTCGTGCACGCGCAGGCCAGGCCGGCCGGACAGGCTGGGCAGGCCCGATCGGGTCGGCCCTCGCGATACAGGGGTCGCCGGAGGGGCCGCGCGGCCTAGCCGGACAGCGTTCGGCCGATCCGCGCTCGCTGCGCTTCATCGGCCGAACGTCCCCAGCCCGTCATTCCGCCGCCGAGCCGGGGCCTCGCACGGCGAGCTGCCGGTGGATCTCGGCGAGCAGCTCGGCGGACTTCGCGCCGAGCTCGTGCGCGGTCACGAGGAGATCGCTCACCGCGTCGGTGAGCTGCCGGGTCCGCTCCTCGCTCGTCGTCCGCGGAGGCTGCACCGCCACCACGACCCGGCGGCGTGGCAGGGCGATGATCCAGCCCTCGCTCGCCAGCTCGCCGTACGCCCGCGCCACCGTGTTCGGCGCGACGCCGAGATCGCGGGCGAGCTGCCGCACCGAGGGCAGCGGCGCGGCCGGAGCCAGGCGCCCGGTCGCGATCCGCCGGCGGATCTGGACACGGATCTGCTCGTACGGTGGCAGCGGGTCGTCCGGGTCGACGACCGGCGGCGGGGACCTCACGGCGCACGGTCAGCCGATGTCACGACGCTGCGTGAGGAGCGTGCCGATTCCGCCGGCCACGACGCCGTACCCGATCAGCACGGCGGCGCCCAGCCACTGGGGCGGGTTGCCCGGCAGGTCGGCGCCGGTGATCATGACCTGCGACGCCACCGACGGGACGGCCACGGTCAGCTTCGTCAACCAGATCGCGTGCGTGACGATCGCGATCAGCTGGATGATGGCGCTCGCGATCGAGCTGCCGACGAGGTAGAGCGCGATCGCGACGATCACGGCGGCGAGCTGGTTGCGGATCAGCGTCCCGAATCCGACACCGAAGACCGCCCATATCGCGTACGCGAGCAGGTTGAGCAGCAGCGCGCGAGTGACCGCCCATTCGCCGAGCGCGAGGCTGGCGCCCTCCGCCGACAGAAAGATGGCGCCGGCGATCACGCACAGCACGGTGGTGGCCAGGCAGAGGCCCACGGCCGCCAGCACCATGACGCTCAGCTTGCCGGCGATGACCATGGTGCGCCTGGGGGTGGCGAGGAACGTGGTGGTGGCGGTCTGGTGGAAGTACTCGTTGGTGACCACCAGGATGCCGAGAAGCAGGACGAACAGCAGCCCGAAGTACTGCCCGGACGTGTACAGGTTGGCGGCCTGCACGACGAGGGTGCCCCGTGCCTGGTAGTCGGCCCGGATCTGCGCCGCCTGGTCCGGTGGGATATTGGCCGGCAGCTGGAGGGGCGGCTGGTGAAGGTAGCTGTGCGCCTGGAGCGCGTTGATGGCGAACGTGAGCGCCGTGAACCCGAGCACCGCGAGGAGGAACGCCCACCAGATGTTCGTGGTGGCGATCTTTCGGAACTCGCTCCGTAGCAGTCTGATCATCGGATCTCCGCCCCTCCGCTGGTCAGCTCCAGGAACACGTGCTCCAGGTCCGCGTGCTCGTGGGTCAGCTCGTGCAGCTCGATGCCCGCCGCGACCGCCGCGCGGAACACGGCTGGCGTGTCAAGTCCGGTCACGTGGATCAGGTCCGCCTCGCCGCGCTGGGCGCTCGCGCCGTTCAGCGCCGCGAGCAGGCGGTCGGGATCCGGCGTGCGCACGCGCACGCGCCTGGCGGCGATCTCCCCGGTCAGCTCGGCGACGGCGCCCTGGCGGACCAGGCGGCCCGCGGCGATGATCACGACATCGTCGGCCAGGTGCTGTACCTCAGCCAGCAGGTGGCTGGAGACGAGCACCGTGCGGCCGCGCTGGGCATACCCGCGCAGCACCTCGCGCATCCAGCGGATGCCCTCCGGGTCGAGGCCGTTTGCCGGCTCGTCCAGGATCAGCACCCGCGGGTCGCCCAGGAGGGCGGCCGCGATGCCCAGCCGCTGCTTCATGCCCAGCGAGTAGCCGCGCACCTTCCGCCTGGCCGCGGCGGCGAGGCCGACCAGGTCCAGCACCTCGTCGGCGCGCCGGGCCGGCAGACCGGCCGCGTCGCACAGGACCAGCAGGTGGTTGCGCCCCGTCCTCCCCCTGTGGAAGCTGGACGCCTCCAGCACCGCGCCCACGGTGCGCAGCGGCTCGGCCAGGTCCGAGTAGACCTGGCCGCCGATGGTCGCCGTCCCGGAGGTCGGCCTGACCAGGCCGAGGATCATGCGCAGCGTGGTGGTCTTGCCCGCCCCGTTCGGCCCGAGGAAGCCGGTGACCCGGCCGGGCGCGACAGTGAACGACAGGTCGTCGACCGCGCGAACCGTCCGGAACTGCTTCGTCAGGCCGCGCACAACGATCTGACCGTCTGACATCTCCTCTCCTTGCGTGATTGGCATCTGTAGTGGGTGAATGGTACAGGCGGCGAGCGCGCCGGGTCGAGCATCCGATACAGACCGGCCGGCGTGCTCGTCGGCCGAATCGCCAGGTCGTACCCTGCGTTGCCATGCCAGATCAGCAGCATTACACGGGGCGGGTCGTCCCCGGCGGCCCGCCTGCGGTGCGTGAGCTCGCCCACCTGGTGATCACGAAGGTGTCGGTCGGGCCACACGACAACAACGCCTACCTGCTGCGCTGCCGTGCGACCGGCGAGCAGCTCCTCGTGGACGCTCCGACCGAGGCCCCGCGGCTCCTGGAGCTGATCGGTGGCGCCGGCCTGGCCACCATCGTGACCACGCACCAGCATCGCGACCACTGGCAGGCGCTGCGCGAGGTCGCCGGCGCGACGGGCGCCCACACCATCGCCCATCCGCTCGACGCGCCCGGCCTGCCGCTGCCACCGGCCGAGCTGGTCGAGGAGGGCGCCGAGGTCCGCGTCGGCGCGTGCCCGCTCGAGGTCATTCACCTCGCCGGTCACACGCCCGGCGGAATCGCCCTGCTCTACCGCGATCCCGATGGCATGCCGCACCTGTTCTCGGGCGACAGCCTCTTCCCGGGCGGCGTCGGCAACACCGACGACGACCCCGCGCGGTTCAGCTCCCTGATGACGGACGTCGAGACCAAGGTGTTCGCACGGCTGCCCGACGCGACCTGGGTGTATCCGGGCCACGGCAACGACACCACGCTGGGCGCCGAGCGTCCCAGCCTGCCCGAGTGGTGGGCGCGGGGCTGGTAGA